>CAYVXS010000551.1:0-2666 GCA_964454885.1 uncultured Pirellulales bacterium | reverse complement strand
GGGGCTGGTTGACGAATTCAAAAACAACCTCAAGATATCGGCGGACGTAACCCGATTGGTATCAGAATGGACCGATCAGGGAAGTTCTTGGTCTGATATCTATTTTGTTGTAAAAGCATACGGATGGGATGACGATGGTAATTATTGGGAGTGTGATGATCAGATTGAGGGGGCGGGTAATTGGTTGCCTATTTATGGTGATGATCCGATGAGTTTTACGTATGATTACTCCCTGGTTCATGCCGATATTAATTATGATTTTCTTGAGAATCTGAAGCTTATAATCAGGACCAACCACGGCGGATATGATCCCGGTGGAGTTTACTACCTTGACAATGTACAAATGTTTGGTGCCGGGGCCGCTTATGCTCCAAATCCGCCTGGCGGGGAAAGAGAGTTACCTGAGAATACAACTCTGAGCTGGTCACCGGGTGTTTATGCCGAGACTCATGATGTTTATTTCGGGACAGTTCTTGAGGATGTCAATAACGCCAGCAGAACAAATCCTTTAGGTGTTTTGCGAGTGCAGGATACTGACCTTACAACTTATGACCCTGGTGAGCTTGTAACCGGAACAAGTTACTTCTGGCGGATCGATGCAGTTAGCGGTACAGATATTTACAAAGGCGAGGTGTGGAGCTTTACAACGGTTTATCCCGGTACGAACGTTGTGCTTGGTGACTGGGAAGACGGCATGGATGGCTGGATTTTATATACGGGTAGTGATGCGACTCTGAGTTATAGCACAACAGGAGCAACATTGAACGAGAAAAGTCTAAGATTGGAAGTGCCGAGCAGCTTCTGGGTACTAAGTCTATACCTTAATGCCGGACAGCTCGAAGCCCTCAAAGCAAATGACCTCTTTGCTTTAGACGTAACATGGGTTGCTTCCGAATGGGAAGGACAATCATGGTCACAGGTCCAGATAATTGCCTTCAATTCTTCCGCAACGGGCTGGGCGCAGATTGGTTCCCCGACTACCGATACGGGTCATTCTGATGATCCCGGTGCCTGGCCTTCAATGGATTTTCCTGATGTTGATACGAGAACTATAACATGGGATTATACGGCTGTCAACGTAGCCGACATCGAAGAAGGGGGCTGGACGCATCTCCATATCTCTCAGAATCACGATCCTGAGGCCGGTCCGGGAATTTATTACTTCGATAATGCGCGTTTGATAAATGTCCGACGCGCTTCTGATCCGATTCCTGCCTATCAGGAAGCCGACGTCCGAATTGAACCAACTTTGAAATGGACGCCGGGAAGATATTCTGTGACACATAATGTTTATTTCTGCGATGACATTATGGGGATTAACGACGTCAATATCGCCAACATAGCCGATTATCCTAACGTTATTCACGCGACTGTTGATACGCCCGACTATACGCCCGGCAGATTGGAATTTAACACACAATATTATTGGCGGGTTGATGAGGTCAACGATGCTCACCCCGATAAATTGTGGAAAGGCGATATTTGGAACTTTACTACGGGAAATTATATAGTTGTGGACGATTTCGAAGCATATAACGACCTTAATGTTGACGATGAGGACTCTAACAGGATTTATCTAACCTGGACGGATGGATACGATAATCCCTCGGTTAACGGCGCAACAATTGGTTATCCAGATCCCTATTTCCCCGACGGAGAGCATTTTGTTGAGGTTGATATTGTTCATGGCGGAGATCAGTCCGGTCCGTTGTTTTATGACAACAGTACGGCCGGCTATTCCGAAGTCACGATTAATACGAATGACCTGACAGTCGGACAAGACTGGACAAGAGACGGTGTTCAGGTGCTGAGTTTATGGTTCTACGGCGATCCGAACAATGCCGCAACCGAACAATTATATGTAAAACTCAATAACACGAAGATCCTGTATGACGGCGATATAACCAACCTTGCAAAACCTCAGTGGACACAGTGGTCTATAGATCTGTCCACTGTCGGTATTAATCTGACAAATGTGACACAATTTGGTATCGGTCTGGAGAGAATCGGTACATCACGAGGCAAAGGTATGTTGTTTATTGATGACATTCGATTGTCTCTTCCGGAGCAATAAGTAATATATGATTAACTGCGTGGAGACTCTTTGTTAACTCATTCGAAGTAAGTGGTATATAAAAGACAATTTTAAGATGTGTCGTTAAAAAGTATATATATCATAATGTTCACTATTTGAAGGAGAGTATTATGTTTAGAAGAATGATATTTTTAATCTTTTTATTAATTATGATATTGACTGTTCATAATGTTTATGGTCAATCATCAGTGAAAGTCAACTTTCAATCGGCGACACAAGGATCCCGGGAAGTGCCGGAGGGATACCTGCCGGATTACGGGGATTTATTCGGCGATCGTGGTAACGGCTACAGCTATGGCTGGTCTGTGGAAAAAGCAGACAGCTCACGTGACCGTGACAGCGGTCATTCTCCTGACCAGCGATATGATACACATAATTCTTTGAACATGTGGAATACCGGTCTGGGCTCATGGGAGATAGAACTACCGAACGCCACGTATGACGTATATATAGTTGGTGGTGATCCGGATTATTTCGACTCGACTCAGTCATACATTGTAGAAGGGGTAGAAGTTCTTGACGACACTCCGTATCCGCCGGGCAATCCTGCTACACCTGATATAGACAGGTT
>CAYVXS010000550.1:0-2671 GCA_964454885.1 uncultured Pirellulales bacterium | reverse complement strand
GATATTTCGTAAAATGCGCTATGAACTACGGAGAGTTCATAGCGAGAAGACAGAATACGGAACACAGAATACAGAATGGGGGAAAGCAATTCGTATGGAATAAAAATCTGTTAGCCCAGGGCATCGTCCTGGGTAATCCGTAGCCGTACCGGCAACGGCTAAACAATTTGAAAAAACACCCGGCTTCGTGATACTTCGCCGTGGTAAAAAAAATGCAAAACAAAGCCAATTTTAACGGCAGAACACAGAATACAGGAGACAGAAGTCAGAAGGAAAAAAATGAAAACAAAGCCAATGTTAATTTGGGTAATTTAGCATAAGCTCTTTGAAATAAAAAGATTACGATAAAAATAGCCTTTTTCGGGGATTTCGCTGAAAAAAAACAAAGCCAATTTTTAGCCCCCAGACCAGTTCTGGGGGTTGCCCGTAGCCGCACCGGCTACGGTTAAAAAAGTTTTGGCGATTATGAGTCGCTTTTCGATTCGGCTTCCGGTTCCGGGGGAGTTTCTTCTTTCGGCGGTTCGGTTTCGGCCGTTTCGATTTCTGCTGTGTCCGGCGGGGTATAAATATCCTCGAAAGCGGTATTGTCAACTTTATGCCGCAGAAGCGAATAGATTATCGTGTTGGCGGAGAAGTAGAAATTGATAATGAAAGAGACCACCAGGCCGATGACGATTAACAGGAATATGTAAATGAGGAAAGCGGCCACTTTTTCCGTACTGTTGGCTGTGTGCAAAGTTGACGGGTCCACCATCAGCTTCATGAATTGAGGTTCCGGCCAGATAGATTCGAGCTTATTCATTTCCTCAGAGCCGGTTTTAGCCCATAAACTGAAACGCAGGAACCAATGCGAAATCCACAGCGATAGAAAGGCGAAAAACCTGACGAACAGGTAACAGATTGAGCCATAGACGATAGTTATCAAAGTGTAGGCAAGCATTCTCCAGGGCCTTGCGTAAACGTAGCTGAACGAGCGGCTTATCGCGTCGAAACAATCGGAGCCGTCGTAAGCTATGGCGGGGAACATCAGGTTAAATCCCGCGAATGTCCCTATTACGACAATCGTTATGAGAAAACCGGCAAATAACACAAGGGGCATACTCAGGCCGACGATAATCTCGCCGACCCTGGGGATATTGCCGATCAGTCCAAGAAGAAGTATGAAAATCCCGATGAATAAAATTATCGTAACAGGGGCTAACGGGGCGGTTACGAAACTTGTGAATCTTTTTATACTGAATCGCACCGCTTCGGTAAGGCCGGGTTTTTCACCGCGAGATACCTGCAGGGCGGAGATTCGGCAGATTGCCCCGCCAGCGATTGATGTCACGGCGAGTATAATTGCAATGAATATAATGCAGTAAAGAGTATGATATCGAAACGCCCATCTAAGGGCCGTGAAACAGTCGGCGATATTAGCTGCAATGCTTGTAAACCGCAGCTCGAAAAGCTCTTTGAGAAAGATATGATACTTTTCGGAACCGAAATGCCACAGTGTATAAAAAACACCATCGCCCTGGCCCTGAGCTTTATAGTTTTCGATGAACGAGTCAACCTGTGTCGGATCTATCATATAACGATCCAGCTCCGTCATCATTACTTCACCGTTAGCGTTGCGGGCGACGGTCACGGATTTGCCGAAGTCCATCAGCCAGCCGGCCAGGCTTATGATTGCAAGGGCGGTAAATATGATGATAAATTTGGTGGGCTGAATAGACATGCGGAACGCCTGGAAGAGTTTTAGAAACAGCAGTTTATCTATAAATCTGGAATATTCATTGCCGCTGACCATCTTGTTTCCTTTCAATAAGGTTACAATTGTCACTGGTCGAATAAAGGGTAAATTTAGACCCTACATATAACGTATTATCTGCTGATTTCAACTATTTTTTAAACAAGTTTTTACCTGTGAATGCCACTATTTATTTACTGTTTGTCAACTGCGAAGATGGGTATTTCCGGGGAGATGTCCGACTCTTGGGACTGCAGGTCTGAAGTCACTTTATAACCGACATCCAGCCATATACCCAAGTCTATGAGCTTACATCGTTCGGAGCAGAAAGGCAAGATATGCGTATCTTTGAGTTGTTTTTGAGCGAAAGGTTTGATAATTTTGTGGCAGATTGGGCAGGTTTGCTTCATACCTATTTTTTATTCTTCTTCTTCCACAACCAGACCTTGTTCCAGTTTCCGGGCATATTCGATGCAATACCTGGCCCAGGGCTGGGCTTCGAGCCTGGCCTTTGGTATCGGCTGACCAGTGCCGGTGCAGATACCGTATGTTCTGTTGCTGATTCGTTCCAGGGCATAGTCTATTTCTCTGAGCAGCTTTCTTTCACCATCCATAAGACCGAGAGCAAATTCCTGCTCATAATTATCGGTTCCGAGGTCCGCCATGTGTATAGGCATACTCGATAAATCTCCGGTGGCATCCAGACGGGATTTTTTCAGAGCCTCACCTTCGATTTCCATTACGTTTCTTAAAATTTCCATGCGCTTTTCGAGCAACATTTGCTTGAAGTGTTTAAGGTCCGTAGCGGTCAGACTGCGTTTCCTTTTTCGGGTGGAGCTTACTTTTTCCCTTGTTATCTTTTTGCGTTTTTGTGCCACTTGTTTCTCGACCTTTCTAAAGGCTAATACATCCGGTTACGAAACCTCAAAACAATTCATG
>CAYVXS010000549.1:0-2675 GCA_964454885.1 uncultured Pirellulales bacterium | reverse complement strand
GAAAGCCGGGTGCATAAAATAAAATTCTTTTTCCAACAAAGCTGGCTGTTGATTGTGTCATCGTTCTTCTTCGGCCTTTTGATAGCGGCGGCAAACGCCGCCTGGCAGGGGAGAATCCTGCAGAATGAAGAAGATAAATTTAACAATCTTGCCAGGCAGATGCTCCCGGATGCCAACAGTTTTGAAACGGTTGCGGAAGATATTGAAGTTGATACCGGTAAAGGCAAGAAAAAGTTTACCTCGGTCAAGAAAGCACTTGCCGCCGACGGCACCTGTATCGGCTGGGCGTTCAAGTGCGAGGGTTCCGGATTTGCCGATAAGATTAAGCTTGTCCTGGCGGTGGATGCCGATTTTAAACAGCTTAAAGGTTTCGGCGTGCTTTCAAGCAATGAAACTCCCGGCTTCGGTGACCAGATAAAACTTCCCTATTATAGAAATCAGTTCGTAGATATACCGGCGGAAAAGCTTGTATTATCCAAGGTCGGTGATTCGAGTAAAAAAGATACTGAAATTATAGCTATAAGCGGAGCTACGATAAGCAGTCAGGCTGTTGTTAATATCATCAACAACTTTCTGCCGCAGGTTAAAGAGCAAATAATGAAAAAGGGGCTAATCGGCAATGGCGGATAACAGTGAAATTACTGCCGGTATTTATAAAGATACGCTGCTTGCGGGATTATGGCGGGAAAATCCCGTATTCAGGCTGCTGTTGGGTATGTGTCCGACCTTAGCGGTGACGGCGGCGGTCAAGCCGGCCTTCACGATGGGCTGTTGTGTTATTTTCGTATTGGTCTGCAGCAACGTTGTAGTCAGCCTGATGCGCAAGCTGCTAAAACCGCACCTGAGAATCCTGATGTTTACCCTTACGATAGCGACTTTTGTGACTATTGCCGATTTATTCCTCAAGGCATTCCAGCCGGCGATGAGCGAGGCGCTCGGGCCGTATGTCCCGCTGATTATCGTCAATTGTATTATTATCTGCCGGGCTGAAGCATGTGCAAGTAAGAACGGACTTGTCATAAGTATTATCGACGCCGTGGGCATGGGAATCGGTTTCACAATGGCACTTTGTATTCTGGCCTCGGTCAGGGAGTTTCTTGCGACCGGTGCCATATTCGAGATACCGATACTTGCTACTCAAAGAGATGGCGGCTGGTTTGTCCCCTGGGCGGCAATGAGCATGCCGGTCGGGGCTTTTATTACCCTGGGACTGATATTGGGACTGATTAATTTCACTGCCAAAAAGCGATAGCTGAAGGGATTATTTTATGGATACGTTCAACATGTTACTTTTAGGATTTATATCCATTGTTTTGATTAATAATCTCGTTTTCACGAAATTCCTCGGTATCTGTCCTTATCTTGGCGTTTCCGGCAGGATCGACATGGCCTTCGGCATGGGCCTGGCGGTGACATTTGTCGTTACACTCAGCGGTACACTGACCTGGCTGATCGACCATCTGCTTCTGATCGGCACGCCTTTGGAAGTGACACGATACGTCTGTTTTATTTTGGTTATCGCCGGGGCCGTGCAGCTTGTGGAAATGTACATCAGGAAATTTTTCCCGTCTTTGTATGACAGCTTCGGGATATTTTTACCTCTGATTACCACTAACTGTGCGATTTTGGGATTATGTTTGTTTATTAACCTATGGGAAGTTGACAGTCTGCTCGATGCGGTTGTTCGCAGTTTCGGTGCCGGCATCGGTTTTACGATGGCGATTTGCATCATGGCGGGAATTCGTGAGAATCTTAATCTTGCCGATGTCCCCAAGTGCCTTAGAGGTGCACCGATTACATTGATTACCGCCGGTTTGCTGACTCTGGCCTTTATGGGCTTTGCAGGAATGATAAGATGATTTTGGCCCAGACATCCGGATTATGGAATATAGTTGCCGCGGGCCTGATAATGCTGGGACTGGGCGGCGCTTTTGCAGTTGTACTTTTAATCGCAAGCGAAAAGCTCAAGGTCACGGTTGACCCGAAGATAGAACAGATACACAAAGCACTGCCGAACCTCGATTGCGGAGCATGTGGATTCCCCAGCTGCGGCCAATATGCCAAAGCCTTATCGAGCAATCCCGGCTTACTCGGTAAATGTGCGCCGGGTGGGCAGCAGACTTCGGCGAAAATCGCGGATATATTAAACCTGCAGGTCAGCGACTCCGGTCCACAGAAAAGACCCATCGTACACTGCCGCGCCCATACCGAAGACAAAACAGTATTCGCCAGATACGAAGGCATAGAAAGCTGTACGGCGGCGAATGCCCTGGCGAATGTGCAGGCTTGTGCTTTCGGCTGTCTCGGATACGGCGATTGTGTGGCGGCGTGCAAGTTTGACGCCTTGCGTATCATCGACGACTTGG
This sequence comes from uncultured Pirellulales bacterium, assembly GCA_964454885.1. Lineage (GTDB taxonomy): Bacteria > Planctomycetota > Phycisphaerae > Sedimentisphaerales > Anaerobacaceae > JAFGPS01. Next base: position 309 of record CAYVXS010000549.1, on the reverse strand, counting down.
CCATCGTTGACTACGACAAATGCACCGGCTGTACCGCCTGCTCGAAGGCATGTCCGCGTAACCTGATTGAGATGGTCCCGTTTAGCCATGAAAATATGATGACGGTCGCATGCAGCAGTAAAGAGACAGGTAAAAGCACACGCGCTTTTTGTAAAGTCGGTTGTATCGGCTGCGGCTTGTGTGCAAAGCAGACCGATATCTTTGTGGTTGAAGATAACCTGGCACGACTGGATTATACTAAGTATCAGCCGAACGAGCAGACCGAAACGGCAATGAGCAAATGCCCGACAAAAGTGATTCTCTTCCGCG
>CAYVXS010000548.1:0-2678 GCA_964454885.1 uncultured Pirellulales bacterium | reverse complement strand
TCTCCGCATCGAATATGTCACCACCTTGCCCTCGAAAAGCACTGGAGCTAAACACGCCGATCCAGGCGAATTTGTCGGTGTTCAACATCCCGATTCTAAACGCGAATCCTCCACCCATTGAAAGACCGGCTATCGCCCGGTTTTCACGATCGCTCAATGCACGATAATTACTTTCCACATAAGGGATAATAGTGTCAAACAGCTCATTCTTGAAAAGATCCATGAAACGGTTGAACGGCTCTGTATTGTATCCGCCTCCCATGTCATTGACGACGTACTCATTGGTCATCACAACCAGCATAGGCGTTGTTTTACCTTCGGCAATAAGGTTATCGAGAATAATATCGAGTCTGCCCTGCGCACCCCAGCACCTCTCATCTTCTCCGGCCCCATGCTGGATATACAGGACGGGATATTTTTTGTCGGTTTGGATATCATAACCGGGGGGTGTATAAATATAAAATCGTCTCCATGTCCCTGTTTGTTTTGAGTGATACCTGTCGGTGCGAATATCTCCATGCGGTACATCTTTTACAAGGTGAAAATCCACTCCGGGTTCGGGGACCTCGATGGCACTTGACATTTTTCCAGTGCCGTAAAACAGCTCGGTTGCGGGATCGGAAACACTTACGCCATCTATAATCAATTGATAATAATGAAACCCCGGATCAAGCGGTCCTGTAGTACCGGTCCAGTAGCCGTCTTCACCTTTAGTCAAAGCTGTTCTACCCAGACTCACACTAATGCTTTGCGCCTGAGGTGCATGAATACGAAATATCGCACGCCCGGCCGAATCAATCCTGGGATACTGCTGGCCGGTAATATTAAGCGAAGAAGGTTGAGAATCGGCCGGGGGCTGTTCCATCCGAGCGAAACAGATTCCGTTTAATACTATGGTTGTTAATAAAACAATTATAACTTTGCGATTCATTTGATAACCTCCTTAAAATTGCCCGGAGCTTGTCATATCTGCTCGTCATATTGACCCAGATTTTATGCAATAAATTTTCTAATCCTTAAAAAGAAGTGGTGCGAATTGATAGAAGCTTCGCCGCCAGGTTATCCAGTCGTGAGCTGTCTCGGGTGATATGTATGATACAGCTTTAACGCCTGCTTCATTAAGTATATCCGCAGCGTTCTTAACTCTATTTGATCCACCTTCACGACTTCCATAACTCATGAACACGAGTTTGATTTTTTCATTGTCGGTAATGTTTGTTGGAGAGACTGTTCCGCCGCTGAACAGCCCAAAATACGAAAACACGTCAATATTCTTCGTACCTACCTGGTTGGTCAGCATTCCACCCAATGAAAGACCGGCCAGAGCACGACGCCGCTGGTCGGCAATTGTACGGTAATATGCATCAATATCGGGTATTGCTTCATTGATAAGCATTTGGCCGAAATTTCCCGCCCAGTCCGGAGCAAGTGCCATACGGCCCGGAACATCACCGGGTCTATATACAAAATCGTTGTTCATCACAACAATCATCGGAACAGCTTTGCTGGCGGCGATGAGATTATCAAGGATATTATTCATCAGGCCCGAATGTGTCCATTCTGATTCGTCTTCGCCAGCACCGTGCTGTAAATAGAGTACCGGATAACGTTTGTTCGGGTTTTTCTCATATTCGGCCGGAGTATAAACAAACGAACGGCGGTATTTCTGTTCCACCTTCGAATAGAACCAGTGTTCCCGAACATCGCCGTGCGGCACATCTTTCATTTGATAGAAATCGTTATCAGGAAAGGGCACCTCCAACATGCTGACCAGTCCATTCGAATAAAATGGAGTCGCTCCGGGATCTATAAAGCTCGTGCCGTCCACGTTAAAACTATAAATCTTGAATCCCGGTTCCGGGCGGGGAATAACCACGTTCCAGAGGCCCTGTGAGTCTTTCTGCATTTCGTAACTGCCACCGCCGATTTGTAGCTTGACTGACTGTGCGGTCTTTGGTGCCTCGAACCGGAACCAGAATCTGCCATCTTTATGAACCTTGGGAAACTGAGACAGGCGATGCACAAAGCCGGTCTTCTGCCACTGGCCGTCGTCTTCCATTGTGAACAGGGCCGATTGATTCGTCTGAGCGAAACAGGTTCCACCTGTTATAATAGCTGCTGACAAAATTATAATAATCCTGCGATTCATTTGATAATCCTTCGAATTATTTGATTCTTGTTATTTTTGCTTTTAATATTGACTCGGATTTTTTTAACTGCTTTGTATTTCTTTTATTTTACCAGAGCTTTCACACCGCTTGGTGGATAATTAGATACAATCTCCCATGCGAGTTCCTGAAGTTTCGTGTTGAGCTTTGGATCCTTCCACTCATCTTTCCATCCGGCCCGAAGCCCGGCGGGTGGATTCTTAAGAATCGTGGGCTGGGGCAGGCCAACCGGGCTGCGCTGGTAGAGTACGGCAAAGTGAAGGTAGGTGTTCAGCGCGACTACCGGAGCCGTGGGGTGTCCGATGAAATCTCTGAAAACCTCTCCCTGGTCGGTCATACCGGGTATTTCTTTATTGTAGATCATTACCCTTAAAGCATTATGAGCTTGTGCAGTTGGTATTAAATAGACGACGGTTTTACCAACTTCTTCGTTTATTTTTTTGGCCTGCTCTTCGGCTGATTTGTTGTTTCTGACATTAATCTCGGCGATCTCCTCCGGGGTTTTATTAT
>CAYVXS010000547.1:0-2681 GCA_964454885.1 uncultured Pirellulales bacterium | reverse complement strand
TCTTTTTTATTAGTGCTTCAGTTACATCTGAAAGACTCAGTCCCGCCGCCTGCAATTTCAATATATCAACAATCACGTGATATTCGGGGGTACGACCCCCGACAAGGTCCACCCTGCCGACACCGGGAATTCGAAGGAATCGTGGTTTGAGTGTATAACGGGCTGTCTCCCAAAGATGCGTAATGTCACGTGTTTTGCTGGTCAGGCTTACACCGATGATCGGAAAAGCCGAAAAGGTCAGGCGAAAAACGTTAGACGTTGCCGTTGCCGGCAGGCTGCTGCTGATCTGAGACAGACGGCTCAGCACATAAAGCTCCGACTGGATCATGTTGACCTTCCAGTTGAAAAAGACGCTGATTTCAGCCGAGCCTCGACCGGTCGCGTCACGGATTGTCACCACACCTGGAATATCCTTCATTGCCTCTTCAATGGGACGGGTGATGGTTGCCATCATTTCATCCGCCGGCATAACACCGTTATCCACCAGAATTACGACGCGTGGGAAATCAGTCCGCGGAAAAACCGAGGAGGGAATTTTAGCTGCAGAATAAATGCCACACAGGCACAGGGCAAACACTATAAAAGTAATGGCCACTGAGTGATGGGTGGAAAATCGCCCCAATGCCGACCCGCGATCCTCCAAATGAATATGGCTCGGAGTTTCTTCTATATTTGACTGACTATTACGTGACATCAAATCTTTTTTGCAACCTTTTTTATTCTGTTATTATTTTGACATTGGTTTCAGGCAGCAGTCCATAAGCACCAGTCGTAACTATCTGCAATCCATCGTTTATGTCTTCTCCCTGTACTTCGACCAATCCGTTTTGACGCAATCCGGTATGAACAACTCTTTGATAGGCTTTGCCGTCTTCCACGACGGCAATAACCGTCTGTCCTTCCGGATTGGTCACAAGACTTTCTTCCGGGACTACCATACAGTCTTTTTTTTCCATATAGATAATACTTGCCTTTACGAACCGGCCTGATTTAAGATCGGCATTCGGAGATATAGACGCCCGAACCAAAACAGTATCGTTTTGGGGACTAACAACAGAATCAATAAATATCACCTTACCGGTCGTTCCTGTCTTAGAATTTGGATCTTTTGTTTCGATGCCTGTTTCAATTTCTACCTTCTGGCCCGGCTTAATTAGTGAAGCCTCCATGGTAGGAACCTGAAACTCTAATATCAATCGCTCAGTATCAATCAATTCAGCCAATGTAGCCGATATATCCACTGATTCCCCCGGCCGGGCCAGCACTCGTACAATCGTACCCGATATCGGCGCCGTCACCTGAAGCAGAGAAAGCCCGGTTTTTGCTTTTGTCAGCTCATCACGTGCTAATTCAAACTGATTCTGAGCCTCCTGTAGCAGCTTTTCCGATGTACCTTTTACCTCGAACAATTCTTTCTGACGTTTCAAATTTTGTTCCTCGAACACAAGTACTTCCTGAGCTTTCTTAACTGCAACTTCAGCCATGCGGCTGTCAAAATGAAATAGCAAATCCCCCTTATTGACCATCCGGCCTTCAACGCATATTACTTCACTGACAATCCCGGCTGCCGGAGCCGTAATAGTGATGTGTGCCGGCGGACTATCGCTGCTGCCGACAGCCGGCGTAACCTTTCCATAAACCGGAATACGACCATAAAGTGTCGAACGGGAAATGTTTCCAACGTGTACACCCACTTCAGTTGCTATTGTGCTCTTCTGTTTTTCTGAAGGCTCGTCTTGCTTTCCCTGAAATAAATAGTAAACCCCCAGTGCAACAACAAGCAAGATTATCAATCCCAAAAATGTCCCCAGCTTATTCATAATAAATTCCTATTTCAAGATTATATCATTTGCCTTCCTATGTAATAATTGAGCTCAGCCGCAATACGGTGCACATTCGCAGCCAATTCGGCGAGTTGCACCTTCGCTTCGATAAGCTTTTGATTAGCTTCCAAAACTGTTAAATAAGGTACTTCACCGATTTCAAAAGATTTTGTTGTTTGTTCGAGGATTTGTTCCAAAGATGGAACGATATCATTATTCCACAAATCGAATTGCTCATATGCCGAGACATACTGAGTATAAACCTGTTTTACTTCAAGAATGATGTTCTGGCGAAGGGCTTCATATTGTCGAGATGCTTGTTCTAATTCCGCTTTGGCTCGGGCAATTTGACCCTGGTTCTGATTGAAAATTTGAATTTCGACCTCTAAACCGGGTCCGACTGTAAGAGAATCCTCGCCTTCGTCCTTCGCATCTATGATGGCTATGAAGTTATAGATTTTGGATTTCTCCCAGCCCAGGCGTTCGCCGGCCGCTTCAATCGCAAGCTCCGTCGCCCTCATGTCGGGTCGAGCGGCGAGAGCCGTCTCCAGCAATTTATCGATAGATGCGGTTGATATTTCTGTTATATCTATCATCTCTATATCGTAAGTCATATTATCTGATGTAAATCCGAGTAGTGTATTAAGCCGTTGTTTGAAGATATCGTTTTCCTTTAATAAACATTTCATGTTGTTGGTTGCTCGAAGCGAGTCCATATACGCGTTATCTGCCTCCAGTTTATTGATATCACCTGCTATTAGACGTTCCTGAGCAATCTTGGTTATTTGAAGTTGGAATTGAGCGTCCTCTATGGCCAGATCGAGCTTCTTCTGGGATAACCATAGATCGGTATAAGTT
>CAYVXS010000546.1:1733-2687 GCA_964454885.1 uncultured Pirellulales bacterium | reverse complement strand
CCCGTTCCTGCGCAAGGACAACAAGGTCTGTGTAATCATCTCCGATGCCTTGCGCTTCGAGATTGGAGATGAACTCTTAAGCCTTATTCGCCAGGAGGACCGCTATAGCGCAGACCTTGAACCGGCACTTGCGATGCTTCCAAGCTACACACAGCTTGGCATGGCGGCGCTGCTGCCAAACAAGAATCTGACAATTGCCGACAACGAAACCGGATCCGTATTGGTGGATGGGCAGAACTCCCAAGGCATAAACAATCGGGCAAAGATTCTGAGTCAAGGAATGGGAAATAAAAGATCAGCTGCAGTGGCGGCAAGCGATTTCCTGGATATGCCACGTGACGGAGAAAGCGGTTATAGAGCCTTATTCAGTAACAACAACGTGGTTTATATCTACCATAATCATATTGATGCAGTTGGGGACAAACGCGATAGCGAGGAACGCGTTTTCGAAGCGGTTGAAGAAACCTTGCAGGAACTCGTTAAGATTATTCGCAAGCTTTCTGCGGCTAACGCCACAAATATGCTGGTGACATCGGACCATGGCTTCATCTATCAGAATCGCGCCATTGACGAAAGCGATTATTCCGGGATCGACGTTAAAGGTGACCGGATTCTTTTCCGGGACCGTCGTTTTGTTCTCGGCAAAGGTCTTGCAGATGTGCCAAGCCTGCACAAATTTACCTCAAAGCAGCTGGGGCTTATCGGAGAGATCGAGGTGCAGATTCCCAAATCAATCAACCGCCTGCGCCTGAAAGGTTCCGGAAGCCGGTATGTTCATGGCGGCGCCTCCTTGCAGGAAGTGGTGATTCCGGTGATAAAGATAAACAAGAAGCGGCAGAGTGATGTCACCGCTGTCGAAGTGGACATCCTGCGCGGGGCCAGTTCGGTGATTACGTCCGGTCAGTTGGCGTTGGTTATGTATCAGGCCGGGCCGGTAACGGACAAGGTTCAGGC
>CAYVXS010000546.1:0-1723 GCA_964454885.1 uncultured Pirellulales bacterium | reverse complement strand
TACTTCGAGCGGGCATCTATACCGAGGCTGGTGATTTGATCTCCGACAGCCACGATCTGACCTTTGATTTGATCTCGGAAAATCCACGTGAACGGGAACTGCAAGTTCGCTTTGTATTAACCCGGAAGGCTGACGAGGTTAATGGCCGGGAGGTTATCCTCAAGCTGGAGGAGAAACACGCCGGGACATCACATAACAAAGAATACAAAACGCTCCGGTACATGATGCGGCGATCATTTACCAGCGATTTCGATTTTTAAAGGACAGGTAACCGATGAACGAACTCGACCAGAAAATAAACACTCATTTTCCGGGGCTCGTTGTACGAAAGGATCTCGTCAAGACGGTTAAAGGCAACGCTATCGTTCCGTCCTATGTACTGGAATACCTGCTGGGCCAGTATTGCGCCACCAGCGATGAGGCGACAATCCAAACTGGGATTGAGACGGTCAAAGAGATCCTGCGCAAGCACTATGTTCATCGCAATGAGGCGGGGCTGGTCCGTTCCAATATTAAGGAAAAGGGCCGGTACAAGGTTATCGACAAAATCAGTGTCTCGCTGAATGATAAGACCGACGTATACGAGGCGGAATTCTCAAACCTGGGCATAAAAAAGGTGCTGGTTGATTCCGGAACGGTCAAGGCCCACCCCAAGCTGCTGGTCAGCGGTGTCTGGTGTATCGCTGATATTGAATATGAATTCACCGAAGAGAAAAACGCCAGCCCCTGGATTTTATCGACCCTGAAACCGATCCAGCTCTCCCACTTTGACTTTGATGCCTATCTTGCTGCTCGCAAGGAATTCACAACGGACGAATGGATTGATCTGTTAATTCAGAGTATCGGTTTCAACCCCGAAATGTTCGGCAGGCGTAGTAAACTCACTCAGCTAATCCGCCTTATCCCGTTCTGCGAGCGTAATTATAACCTGATCGAGCTTGGCCCCAAAGGGACCGGGAAATCCCATATTTACTCTGAATTCTCACCCCACGGGATTCTGATCTCCGGCGGTGAAGTGACTGTGCCAAAACTCTTCGTGAATAATGCGTCAGGGAAAATTGGATTGGTCGGGTACTGGGATTGCGTTGCTTTTGACGAGTTTGCAGGGAAGCAAAAGCGGGTGGACAAGGCTCTTGTCGACATCATGAAGAACTACATGGCGAATAAATCCTTTTCACGTGGAATCGAGATGCTGGGTGCCGAAGCCTCCATGGTCTTTGTCGGCAACACAAAACATACCGTGCCTTACATGCTCAAGCATTCGGACCTGTTTTACGAGCTTCCCGAGAAGTTCTATGACTCGGCTTTTCTTGACCGCATACATTTCTATATTCCCGGCTGGGAGGTCGATATCATCCGTGGCGAGATGTTCTCCGACGGTTACGGTTTTGTAGTAGATTACCTGGCCGAGATCCTGCGTTCCATGCGAAACCATGATTATTCAAACCGCTATACGGATCTCCTTTCTCTCTCGTCGGATATTTCAACCAGGGATCGTGATGGCATCAATAAGACTTTTTCAGGTCTTATGAAGATCCTGTTCCCTCATGACGGTGCAACCGGGGAAGAAGTTGAAGAACTATTACGCTTCGCTATAGAAGGCCGCAAACGTGTCAAAGACCAGCTCATGAGAATTGACGACACTTATGGGGATGTAAGTTTTACATATCTCGATTCAGCAAGACAGCCAAAGCAGGTTACTACGCTGGAGGAGCAAGAATAT
>CAYVXS010000545.1:0-2701 GCA_964454885.1 uncultured Pirellulales bacterium | reverse complement strand
GGCCTTTTTTCTTTTGCCCCCGAACCGGTTGCTCGCACCCGCGGCACAAATAATAGCGGCGACTTTTGCACTCATGTATCCTTCCCTATATCTTCAAATAATATTTCAACCTAAAAAAAGAACAGCATGGGCAAATTGCTTTGCCCATCCTACATTTTTATTCTCTGAACAGCACGGATTCCCTCTCGAACCACTTGGTGCAGAATATAAGCAAAGCACCCGCGATAACCACGCTCGAACCGAGTATGGCAATCAACATCCGGTAGTCCATAGTGCCCTTGATAAGCTCCTTGATAGCGAGTGAAATATTAGTAATCGGCACCATTGCCCAATACCAGTCAAGCTTGACAACCGGCAGCATTGCGATAATCGCCGGCACAATAGCGAGAAAATTGAGCGGGCCGCAATACGAGCTGGCCTCCTTGAAGCTCTTGGCGTAAATGGATATGCTCAGCAGCACCGAGGCGAATATAGCGGCGGTCGGGATCAGCATCGCCGCAATCAAAACAAGGTCGATCACAGAGACCGAGGCGAAAACCCTGTGCAATTCCAGGTCGCCCGGAATGTCTTTGACTTTTATCGCCAGCATAACTCCAATGCTTGTAATACACAGCAGGGCCGCGGTGACACCGGTCGTAAAAACTACGAAAAATTTCCCGAGTACTATCTGACGGCGTTTAATCGGCGCCAGCAGAAGCGTCTCTAATGTCCCCCGCTCTTTTTCGCCTGCGCCGAGGTCTATAGCCGGGTACATCGAGCCTAACAGGCAGAAAATAATAAACAGATAAGGAAGTATCCCTCCCAGGTGTTCGCCAAGCATTTCCCGCTCTTTGGCAGTGCCTTCCGCCTCGATGGTAATTGGAGTGATTAGATTCTCCTGCTGTTCGGAAGTTTCAAAACCGAGTGACGTTAAACGATCCGACCGGAACTTATTGTTTACCCTCCTGATAATATTTCCTGCCCGATTCCTGACCATACTTGCCATGGATGCATTATTATAGTAAAGCTGCACAGCGACCTGCCCGCCTTCATCGAGCCGCTCGCGGGCTTTTTCCGGGATTACAAGAGCGAATCTAATCTTGTTTTGCTCGATGGCGGATGTTATTTCATCGGTGCTCTCGACAGTGACTTTTTTGAAATCCGGTTCATCGGTGAATTCCCCGGCCAGCTCCGGCAAATTTTCGGCTCCGAAAACTGTATAGGTAAGTTCCTCGGTCCTGGCCTTTCGATCGGCTTTGACCACGAATCCTATCAGAAGATACATCAGCAACGGCATAAGGACGGTGGGCATAATCAGCATGAACACCAGCGTCCTCCTGTCACGCAGGACCTCCTTCATTTCCTTGAGGTAGATTGTCAGGATATTAAGCGACATCTCGTCCCTTTCCGGAATCTATTACGGCAAGAAATGCTTTGTCCATACGGCTTTGGCCGGTCTGGGAATACATTTGTTCAATGCTTCCTTCGAAGCAAATACTTCCTTTATTCATAACTACGACTTTATCGCAGAGCCTGTCCACTTCGTGCATATGATGCGTGCAGAATATAACCGTCTTGCCGCGGTCCTTACATGTCTCTATGAAATTCAAAATGGCCTCGGCGGCGGCGACATCGAGCCCGGTGGTCGGTTCGTCGAACATGATGACATCAGGCTCGTGGATAAGTGTGCGAGCAATGGAAACCTTCTGCTTCATGCCGGAGGACAACGAATCGTTACGCTTATCGACGAACTCGTTCATATCCAGAACGTCGAACAGCTCGTCCATCCGCCTGCGAAGCTTCGAGCGATCAAGGCCGTGCAACCTGCCGTAATATTTTATCATCTCTCGGGCGGTCAGGCGGCCATACAGACCTGTATTGTCTGAAAGAAAGCCGATTTTCTTTCGTACTTCAAGTGGATTCTTTACCAGATCGATACCGTCGATATTAGCCGTCCCTGCGCTCGGTTTCAGTGCGGTCGAGAGCATACGCAACAGAGTCGTTTTTCCCGCCCCGTTAGGGCCGAGAAGCCCTAAAATAGAGCCGTCTTCGGCACAGAAGCTGACATCTTTAACCGCTAAAAACTTCCCGCCGGTGCCGAGCCTTTGCAGTAATCCGAGAAGACTCCGGGCCTTTTTACGCCGCTCTTTGAAAGATTTACTCAATCCACAAACTTCTATCATGCTTGTTATTCTTTATTAATATTCAATGCCGCGTCTCGCGGGCTGCCCCGTATCGAACGGGTGCTTGATATTTTTCATCTCTGTCACAAGGTCGGCCATTTCAATCAATTCTTTAGTGGCTCCCCTGCCGGTCATCACAATCTCGACCCCGGGTGCTCTTTTATCAATAATACGTCTGAGGTCTTCGATATTTGCAAGATTTTTGGAAAGGCAGAAAATAATTTCATCCAGTATCAGGACGTCATAGAATCTTTTTTCCGCGGTCTCGGCGATTTTTTCAAGCACATCCCGAATTGCGGCCTTTACTTCGGCGACGGTTTTTTCATCCTCCAGCGATTTTGTCATGTCCCACGGCATATCAAGCGATTCGACCCTAATCGTGACTGCCCCGAGCTGTAACGCAAAACGTTCACCGATATCGAGAGACGGAGGTTTCAGGAATTGATAGATAAGGACCTTGTTGTTTTGTCCGGCGGCACGAAGAGCCAGACCGAATGCGGCGGTGGTCTTGCCTTTGCCGTCCCCCGTATATATTTGTA
>CAYVXS010000544.1:0-2707 GCA_964454885.1 uncultured Pirellulales bacterium | reverse complement strand
AAAGTTGTCAAGGGTCACCCGATTCGTATTAGAGATTTCGCCCGCGTAGAGCGCGGTCCCGAACCTGTCTTTAATGTGGTTACAGCCGACGGGAAAGATGCCGTGCTGTTGAATATTCGAAGCCAACCTGATGGAAGCACACTCGAAATTGCCCGCATATTAAAAGCTGAATTGGAGGTACTTAAAAAAGAATTGCCACCTGACATGAAACTGGCGCTTTTTTATGATCAGTCTCTAATCGTGCATGAATCGGTCAAAAGCGTGTGGCAGGCAATTATTTTCGGATTGTTTCTATCTGTTATTGTGCTGTATCTTTTTCTCAAAGACTGGGGAATGACCCTTGTAGCCACCCTTACGATTCCGACAACTGTTCTGATTACACTAATCGCGATAAAAGCAATGGGACTGAGTTTCAATCTGATGACTCTTGGCGGAATTGCCGCTGCTATAGGCGTGATTATCGATAATGCCATAATTGTTGTTGAAGCGATATACGTTAAGATATTGGATGGAGTATCCCGCCATCAGGTTGTGCGAGTAGGCATTAGGGAAATCTTCAGGCCACTTTTAAGCTCGACCCTTACGCCGGTAGTTGTATTTATCCCATTGACTTTTCTCGACGGCATCGTTGGTGTGTTCTTTCGGTCTTTGGCGATAACTATGGCAGTATCGTTGCTTATATCTCTGCTGTTGGCGATTACAATTACACCATCCATGGCGGCATGGTTTATGGGTGGTATGTACCATAAGAAAACAAAAACACTCGATGAGCAAGGCGGCTTAGTATTGAAATTTTTTGTTACGGTTTACGGACATATTGTTCGGATCGCATTGCATTATCGATGGATTACGTTGGGTTTGTGCATGCTTGTTCTGCTTGCGGGAATAGCAATCTATGAGCACCTCGAAAGTGAATTCCTGCCACCTATGGACGAGGGCGCCTTCGTGATCGACTATGTAGCAAGACCGGGTACAAGCTTATCCGAAACGGACCGTCAGCTTAAACAAGCCGAACAGATATTACTTACCATTCCTGAACTTGAGAGTTATTCAAGGCGTACCGGCGCAAGGCTGGCTCTGGCTATCGCCGAGCCTCATACCGGAGATTTTCTGGTTAAACTCAAATCCAACCGCAAACGGACTACGGAGGAGGTTATTTCTGAGCTTCGGCATAGATTTAATGCTGCAGTGCCTTCTCTTCAATGGGAGTTCCCCGGCATACTTTCCGACCTGATTGGTGATCTGATGTGGGCGCCGCAACCTATTGAAGTGAAGCTTTTTTCAACGGACATCGAATTCCTAAAAAAGAAAGCTCCTCAGGTTGAAGAAGAAATCAAAAAGGTCAAAGGGATTGTGGACACTTTTGATGGTTTAATGATTACGGGCCCATCTCTGAGTCTGCGACTGCGAAGTGTGGAGGCACAGCGGTTTGGTCTGACCACCGACGACGTGGCGTCGGCTGTCCAAACAGCCATGCTTGGCCAGACGGCCTCATCAGTTTTACAGGGTGATCGGTTAATTGATATTCGAGTATTAGTTGATCCATGTGATGTCGATCGGATTACGAGCATACAAAATCTGCCTATTCGTTGTCCCGATGGAACTCTGGTCAAACTGTCGCAGGTCGTGGATATTGTCGAAGAACCGGGCCAGCTCGAGCTTCGTAGAGAAGATTTACGTCAGGATGTCGCTGTCACGGCCAGATTGGAAGGTCGTGATCTTGGAAGCGCGATGGCGGAAATTAGTAACAGGCTAAGTAAAGATGAATCCATACCTCCACAGGTCATTGAATTCGGTGGATTATATCAGCAACAGCAGGAATCCTTCCGCCATTTACTGATAATTCTTGCAATAGCCATCTTCCTCGTATTCACGATATTGATTCCGGAGTTTCGGTCCTTTTCCGGGCCTGTGGCAATTATATCCGGAGCCATCCTGGCAATGTTCGGTGCTATTTTAGCTTTATATATAAGTGGTACATCGCTTAATGTTGTTTCACTTCTCGGAGCTGTTATTGGCGTGGGTATTGTAGCCAAGAACGGCATACTTATGCTCGATTTCGCGACAGTTCTGAAAGGTTCAGGCGTAAATTTAGAAGATGCCCTGATTCGAGCCGGAAAGCGTCGCCTTAGACCTGTATTGATGACTTCAGGAACAACAGCTTTGGGTATGCTGCCGTTGGCATACGGTGTCGGTTCCGGTGCCGATATGCTCAGACCCCTGGCTATTGCTGTTATTGGTGCTGTCTGTATATCAGTACTGCTCTCTCTGGTTGCCACTCCGGTAATTTACAGTATCCTCATCAAAATTCGCAACTCCAAAAATCGAGCCGATAGATTCTAAGACAAGCCATCATTCAAACATATCGGCTAAAAGGAAAATTGAATTTCATTCTAAAGATGCCAAACAGCAGAGAATAAGAAATATACACTAATAGAGAGCTATATTACTTATGTTCAATGTGGTGACTCTGTGAAAGTAGGACGTTTTAGGACATCGTATATCCTTTATATCGAAGTCTTAAGCTTATTTTAAGGTTAAATATGTTAAAATAGAAGAATTAGATATGAAGTTGTTGCTCATAAGATATTCATAATTATTTTTGGATTTGGAAAAATTTAGGGGGTGAAAAACATTAATAGAAGTCAAATAACAAAGCAATATGAAAAACCTATGGGTGCTTATAAGAAGAATAACTTTAAAACAG
>CAYVXS010000543.1:0-2709 GCA_964454885.1 uncultured Pirellulales bacterium | reverse complement strand
CTCAATCTTGACCTTAACAAGGGGGAAAACCAGGTCAGCGTCACGGATATCACCGCCCACCTCGAGCCGGACTCGGTTATTCTCCGCGATCCGGCGGGTAAACGCGCCATACAAATCCTCGAACAGAATTACCGCTCCGACCCGGTTTCGCAGGGACTGCTGCTTTCCTTGTATGAGGGACAGGAGATCGATTTTCTGGTCAACGAAGACAAAACTGTCAAAGGTAAAATCATCCGCAGCGGTTATGTCCCCCACCAATCCGGCATGAGTCGATATGGTTCCCAATACGCTCAAACCCAGCGGATGTACGTTCAAAGCGGGAGCGGCCAGCCGATTATAGAGGTTGACGGCAAGCTGCGGTTCAGCATGCCGGGTCAGCCTTTGTTCCCGGCATTGTCCGACGACACCATTCTCAAGCCCACGATTAACTGGGTCCTCAATACCGACAGGCGGGGAAAACTCGATGCCGAGCTGAGTTATGTCACCGGCGGAATGAGCTGGAAGGCCGACTACAGCATGCTCGCTCAGAACGCCGACGACAGGATAGATGTTATCGGCTGGGTGACGGTCGATAACCAATCCGGCAAAACTTTCGAGAACGCTAAAATCAAGCTTATGGCCGGTGACGTCAGCAAAATCCAGCAACAGCCGCGGGCCATGTACGAAATGGCATCCAGGAGCGGCTTCGCTTATGACGCGGCGATGCCTGCCGCCGTCTCGGAGAAAGCATTCGAGGATTATCACCTGTACACCCTGAACCGTAAGACCACACTTCACGACCGCGAGACAAAGCAGGTCGAGTTCCTGCGGGCGAACAATGTCAAGGCCGAACGCATTTATGTTTACGACGGTGCCAAGATCGACTGGAACCGGTATCGTAACTGGGACTCCGATAGTATAAGGCGTAACAGGGAATACGGCACGGATTGCAATCCGAAGGTCTGGATTATGAAGGAATTCGAGAACTCCGAAGAAAACAATCTCGGGATTCCCCTGCCGCGAGGGACTGTGCGGTTCTATCGCCGGGACGACGACGGCCAGCTGGAATTCACCGGCGAAAATATTATCGACCATACGCCGAAGGACGAAACCGTCCGCGTTTATACCGGCAACGCCTTCGACCTGGTCGGCGAAAGAAAACGGACGGATTATCAAATCGATACGAACCAGGACTGGCTGGACGAATCTTTCGAAATCAAGGTCCGCAATCGCAAGGAAAAGGACAGCGTCGAAATCAGGGTCGTCGAGCACTTGTATCGCTGGATTAACTGGGAGATCGTGGAAAAGTCCGACGATTTCACCAAGACCGACAGTCAGACTATCGAATTTCGCGTCCGGATCGAACCGGGACAGGAAAAAGTCATTAACTATAAAGTCCATTACTCCTGGTAGCATTCACACGGAACTTATAAACAACAGAGCAAAATATGGAAACCAAAGTAAAACATCACGACGGAAAAACATGGATAGACGGCGTCAGGGGCTGGACGCCGCGCGAGATGGCTGATGACATACACGCCGCCCGCTACACAGTACTTCAGGCAATCGGCATCGATGTCACCTACGAAGAGCTGTTAGGCGTATCCGGTATGGCTTTCCGCCTTCAAATCACCGAAGAGCTTTGCCCGAGCTCCGCAAACTCGTTTTGCGGCTTTCGCAGTTGTGTGCGCTCGTTGCAACTCTTTCCATGGTCCATCAGGCTGCTCGAATTCAATCATGAAGATGTCAAAGAGCTAAAGCAAGCCCGTGCCGCTGCGATAGACAGCATCAATCGCGGCATCCCTGTTCATTACGGAAATATCGTTGACGGCGTAATCATCGGGTATCTTAACGATGGGCAACAATGGCTGTGTCTGCATCCTATGAAAGGGCGCAAAGAACCTTTCGTAAAAAACGAGCTGCCGGGGACATTACTTCTGCCGGGAGAACTGAAATCCGAGATTCCCGGGAAAAAGCAATTAGCCCTCGACGCTCTCAAACAGGCTTTGGAAATGGCCGGTGCGGGGACGGCAGAGGAATATGCCGTCGGCTTTAACGCCTGGGAGCTATGGCTCAGGAAACTCGGGGAATTCCAAAAACAAACTAATCCGATAAATCCCGAGACGATATGTGGAAACGCCTGGATATATTTCGCTCTTACCGAATCCCGTCGTGCAGCAGTGAAATATCTACGTTCGATAGCAGGAGATTTCACGAAACAGGTCGCTGCGCATCTCGAAACAGCGGCAACATTGTACGAGCAGCTTGTCGATTCTCTTTTAGCAGACAACAACGATTCACAGCGGGCCGCACCTTTTCCCGGGCCTGTGGAGAGTAGCATGGAATGGAAGCCTGAACAGATGCATGAACAGGCACGGCGTATGTCGATAGCTTTCGAATCGGAGAAAAAGGCAATCGCAGAAATTAAAGAAGCGATAGGAAAAGTATAGCTCATCAATTTTTCCCGTATATTTGTTTTGTCGGTTTAACCGGGATTTTTCGAAATCAACTTTATGTTACTTTTTTTCTGTCTTCTGACTTCTGGATTCGGAATTCTGTTTTAGCAAATTGGCTTTGTTTTTCATTATTTGTTTCCGTATGATGGGCAGGCTTCCTGACCATGAGGTTATGGTGTTTTTCATATTTTTCCTCCGGAGCAGGTCCGGGGGCTAACCCTTTGCTGAACTCCTCATCCAATTCAAATTCCTCCTCCTCGATAGCCTTATTGGT
>CAYVXS010000542.1:0-2717 GCA_964454885.1 uncultured Pirellulales bacterium | reverse complement strand
GCTGGTTTTGAAACAGGCGGAGGAGGAACTCAAAGAATTAAAAGGTAAATGTTCGGAAGCCTTGTATGATCTGGGGATAGAGAAATCCCGTGAAATCTTCCTCAAGGCCGGAGCCTATCGTTTCAAGGAAAAATCCAAACGTTTTTTGCGGCAGATTATTCTTGAAGGAACGGAGCAATTTGGCAATCAGCAGTTTGCCTATTTTCTTTCGGGAATTTACCGAGGCAATGGCTATGTTTCCTCTTGGAGTATATTCGACACGTCTTTGAGTGCTTTGTCGATATCTTTCGTATCCTGGCTCTCAACTGGTATCGAAAGCCTGGCCCGCAAGAATTTTCTAAGGTCCACCAGTTCTTTCCGAAATCAGATTGGCTCCATGGTTTTGACAACTATCCAGCCAATAAATTAGCATGAATTTGAAGCCGCATAGAAGAAACCGAGTAGAGTAATTCAAGTGGTGGAGGAATATTATGGCGGAATCTTTTCAAGGCAAGACCGTAATTGTCACCGGTGGTAGCGCCGGAATTGGTAAGGCTTCGGCCTTAGAATTTGCTAAAGAGTTGGCGAACATCGTAATCGCGGATATGGATGTTGACGGTGGCGAAGATACAGTGAAAAGTGTTAAGAAAGCTGGTGCCAATGCGCTGTTTGTAAAGACGGATGTTTCCAAGGCTTCTGATGTGGAAAAAATGGTAAACACGGCGATTCGAAAATTCGGCAAAATAGATTGCGCGGTGAACAATGCGGGCGTAGAAGGTCCGATAAAAACGCTTACCGCAGATGTTGAAGAAGAGGATTGGGACCGAGTAATTGATATCAACCTTAAGGGCGTTTGGCTCTGCATGAAGTATGAAATTCGCCAAATGTTAACCAGTGGAGGTGGATCGATTGTCAATATGTCTTCAATAGGCGGGCTGTTGGGCGCAAGGAATATGCCGGCCTATTGCGCGAGTAAATACGGAGTAATCGGCCTGACCAAGAGCGCCGCCGGGGAATATGCCACACAGGCTATTCGGATAAACGCCGTATGTCCTGGGGTTATTGCTACGCGTATGGGCGAGGGGATAATTGATAATGATCCAGTCCGCAGAGAACGCTTAATTGGCATACATCCGATGGCTCGATTAGGTCAGGCTAATGAGATCGCGGAAGCGGTTGTTTGGCTATGCTCAGACAAGGCATCGTTTGTGACCGGCTGTTCTTTGGCAGTGGATGGTGGTGCTACGGCAGTTATGTAATTTCGGTACATAATTGATACAAGTCTAACGGGGCACCGTCGGCAATTTTCCATCAAATCTTTGAAAATGGCTGATATTTGCTGTAAGTCCGGCGAGCGCCAAGGTATTTGTCCGATAATAATCAGTAGAGGAACGTTAAATGACTATTCGGTTTGCCGGTGTGCTTATTCTCATATTATCGATTCTCGCCGCTTGTGTGGGCTATGAAACCGTCGAGGCGCCGGCAGACATCCGGCTCGCCGCGCTCGATGAGGCTGAACATTATATCGGTATGGAATACGAGTACGGCGGCCATGACTTTTACGCCAAGGGCATCGATTGTTCCGGTTTGGTTGTGAATTGCTACCTGTCGGCGGTGGAAGACACCGATTATTATATGCCCTTTGCCGATGCCGCCGTTATCAATCTCCTGAATACTTACACGGTAAACATATCAACCCCGGAACAAGGTGACCTGATTTTCATGGGAGAAGACGAAATTACCCATGTTGCCATATTCTCTCACCGCATCGGCGACGAACTCTACTTCATCGATGCTTCCTCTGTAACCGGGTTTGTAGGTGAACGGTCTTATCCGATCGACGACCCGCAAATCAAAGGATTCGGCCGATTACTCCTTACGCACAAATACGCTCTATAGTCGCTTTCCTCAATTGGATCCGCGCGCCAGTATTTCAATGACATCATCCGCCCGAATAATTTGACCCCGATTTTTAAAGTCAGTATACTTGAGTGAATAAGTAATATATATCACGCATCTTGGAGGTCATGAGATGACTAATGCAGTGTTGGACAATATAAAACAACGGAGATCGGTCAGGAAGTTCGATCGATATCACGTTACCGATGAAGAACTGGAATCTATTTTAGAAGCCGGCAGATGGGCGCCTTCGAACTCCAACAGCCAACCCTGGCGATTTGTGGTTATTCGGAATCTTGAGCTGAAGGAAGCGTTGGCGGAAATTGCCAAAAGAGTGACGATATTCCACCTGGAAATTCCGGACGCATCTGTGGTTGTCGCCGTGTGCGTAAATCAGGTTGAGGATCCTGACCACTACGTTGAAGACGGAGCCGCCGCGGTTCAAAATATGTCGCTTATGATTCAAAGCCTGGGCCTCGCTTCCTATTGGGTCGGCACATATCAGCTGGATGGTGAAAAAGGTACCGCAGAGGCCGAAATTAAAAAGCTCCTCGACGTACCGGACAATTATCGGATCATAGCCCTTTTGCCCATAGGAAAGGCGGCGTCGGATAAAAGGTCCAACCGGAAAGATCTAACGAAAATGATTTATTACGAAAAATTTGGAGAAGATAAACCGCGCTAGCCGTCTAAATCCGTTCCAGCGTATTATCTCGTCCATCGGTCTTTTCCGCACGTGACCTGCACGCTTTTGGGAAGGACAACCACGGGCACCGGGCAACCCAGCCGGTGTCTTCCAACCGCCATCTTAGTATACTGTACACAGCGGGAAGGAGGCC
>CAYVXS010000541.1:0-2727 GCA_964454885.1 uncultured Pirellulales bacterium | reverse complement strand
TGGAGATTTTAAATTTGACTTTTTCATGATCATACCCTCCAGAGCAAAAGTAAAAGAAAAACTCCTCCTAAATTTTCTTTCAGAACTGATTTATGATTCAAAATCTGCCCATCAATGCTGCATGAACCTATTCAATTCAGAGTAACAAATATGTTGTGATTATTCAAGTATTTTTTGTTATTTTGAATTTATATAGGACTATATAGTGGATTTTCCGTTGAAAATCGCCTATGGCAACAAAAAAAGCCTTGCCGTTATCAACCACTGACAAGGCTAAAACGAGGCCGATGGGGCTCGAACCCACAACCTTCGGATCGACAGACTGGTATTCACGTCATAAGCTCTTTGTATACAATGGGTTACAATGCGTTTTTGGGCTAAAAACGAGGGTTGCAAGTGGTTAACAAGTGAATAACAAGTAGAGCCAGGATAGACTTACTAGTGGCGATTGACACCATTTTGACACCGACAAATAATTCCAACTCTTTCTATAGAGCCCATATTAGCCTTCTAAAAACACTTCTTTATTCTAAGGCCAAAAACCACCCTTAAATTGACGAACTTTTTGACGAACTATTTTTGAAACGAATCCTTGAATTATTATGATGCATGTGGTGTGTGATTCTCCGATCTAAAAGGAACTTCATGTCTTCACTTGTATTAATGTCCATCATCCACCATTATTTTTGCTTGGTATATTCAATTACACTTGGTTGCATAACGCACTTTTTTTGGCCTTTGGTAGAAGGAGTCATAAACCATCGGCTGGCTATACCCCTACGGGTATTTCAGCCCAACACCTTGGGCACGTGATCTTCGTTACAGTCGATTGATACCATGTTCTTAATAGCGATGAGCAATATGGACACTCTAAAACCTTTTCTAACAGGGTTGACTTTTTTTTATTTGACGCCATAGTCCCATGTTGTTTTCTGATTTCTTCTTCCGTGGTAATTTCGTGTTTCTTCTGTGCTATCATTTTATTTGTCCTTTCCTATTTTTATTTCTTGGCAACAAAGGTAATTTCTTTTTCAGAATCTCTTTTTTGCTCTTTAATCTGGTCTGACCTTTTCGTTGTAAACCACACTTATCATAATCTTTGGGTAGTAAGCCTTATTTTGATAACCCAAACCAATGTAAGTGGATTATTAATGTTTTAAGCTTCAACTGTTTTTACACCTGACAAGGGCAGAACTTGCGCAGTAACCGGAAATTTCATGTAAAAAGTTGTTCGTTTATATTGCAATAAAGCCCGAAATATGGTAATTTAGGTAATGCGTGCAAGGGATAGTAAGATCCTTGTATTTCTGGTTTTAAGCTCTGAGTAAGTCTTTATTTATTGCCAAGTCTATAATCTTTTCTTCTGGTTTGTAATGATGCGTTCAGATAGGACAACCATGGGGGGAGCAGGGAGCAAGCTTCCAGAGACAAGATGGTCTCTAATAATGGGCGCCTGTACTCATGATCAGATCCGCCGGCGTCTGTGCCTGGAAAACCTCACAAAAACATATTGGAAACCCATCTATTGTTACATCAGGAATAAAGGTTTTGGAAATGAGGAGGCCAAAGACCTTACTCAAGATTTTTTTCATGCATTTATCCTGGATGGAAAACTATTACAGGCAGCTGACAAAAAATTGGGATGTTTCCGACAATTACTAAGAACGGCTATCAAACGTTACATTATTAATATTAAACGTGATAAAAACAGACAAATAAGAAGTCCAAAAGGGGGTATTGTGCCACTTTCTTTTTCTGATTCTAACGATATCATTCTCCCTTCTTCTGAAAACACACCTGAACAAGCCTTCGATTATGCATGGATTACCAATCTATTGGATCAAGTCTTGGCTGAAACAAGACAGCAATGCTACGAATCCGACCAGGAAGTTCATTGGCAGGTGTTTCATAGAAAGGTCCTGGCTCCTATCCTTGAAAATGCCAAAGATATCTCCATGAAAGAAATCAGTCAGATGTACGGATTAGAGGATGCGAATCAGGCAAACAGTCGGTTAGTGACTGTAAAGCGTAGTTTTGCCAGGATTCTAAAGCGTCGGCTTCGGGATTTAGGAGGTTCTGATTTGCAAGCTGAAGCAGAATTCGAGGAAATAATGAGATTTTTATCTGAATAGAGCGCAAGATTATAGCTGTTTAGGTGTAAGAAGATATGTACTGAAATATAACATCAACATATTTATTTTATTGACAGGTAGAATTCTATGAACAATGATTCATCAACTTTTGGTTTGAGCCGAAATAAACTATCCAAAATCTGGAAGATGGGAGAGGATAAATCTCATTATCAGAATGATATTAACGAAGAACAAATAAAGGCTGAACTACTTCAGGAACAATTATCTGAATCACTACCTCTGGATGCCGGGATGGCTCACATGCTCCCGAATATTTTCACCATAGTATGCGAGAAACTCAAGCCATTCACAGGCTGCTCTTTCAAAGATATCCTACTGGATCCGGAAACAGATCCATTAGTTCTCAAAACTATCAAAGATATTCACAAGAAACAGGCCGAATCTACCTCATCAGAGTTGGAACAAGAAGCGGCTGTTACCATCTACTATGCGGCCATTGCCAGCGCTTTGGTGCATCATGATATTAGGATTACGAAGTTCTCGTATAAAGATCTCGGACAGTATTTTATTGAACTACATAAGAGTAATTGGCTACCATTAGATTTGAGAAATCTTTTTGGAAAAGCACACAATC
>CAYVXS010000540.1:0-2732 GCA_964454885.1 uncultured Pirellulales bacterium | reverse complement strand
AATCATCATATACTTCGACACCGGCCTTTTTCATATCGTGACTCATTGATTGTAGTGCACCCCAGGACCCAACGGCATCAAGCAGTAATCTGCATTTAACCCCTCGCCTGGCCGCCCGCTTTAAGGCATCCGCAACCCGGCGGCCGGTGTCATCGTTTCGAAAGATAAAAAAGAGCATGTGGACATGCTTTTTTGCCTTATCAATATCAACGATAAGCTGTCGGATTACTTCATTAGTATTTGATATCAATGTGATGGAATTTCCGTCAAGAATGGGCATCAATCCAAAACGTTCCGCCAGAGTTATGGCCGTTTTACATTGAATCCCTAATTCAGGGTGGATAACGTGAGGATGGCTATCAAATTGCTTCTTCAAAAGCTCCAGTCGCTTGACAAGCAATGTGTATTTTCGGGTTCTATTCCACGGCAGGCGCTGTCTTCCTATCAGAAAATACAAGAAGATTCCAATCCACGGTTGAAAATAGATTACAACCAGCCAAGCCAGTGCTGCCGTTGGTCTCCGTTTATGTACAACAACAAAAAGAGCTATGACGCGAACAATCCATTCTGCAATATATAGAATGCCTGAGAACGATATCATAAGCGTATCCCGTTAAATTCAAGACAATATAACATTCACTCATTTTCCATGGCTTGTTGTTTTTCCCGGTGCGTTTTTATGGTCTCAACAGCTTCAGCCTGATCATCTGTGAAATGGAATAATCCAATATCCGTGGTTCTTTCCAAAAACCACGGACGGATACGACTCTGTTGAGAATTATTCTCCCGAATTTTTATTTCATCTACCATATTGAATTCACGAAATGCATATGCTTTATCATAAACCAAATGCAAATCAAAACAAAGGTTTTTCAAGAAACAATTTCAGTTGAAGTCTGATTATTAAAGTCGGACATATCACCGCCCAAGACTCAATAAAAACGATATAATACAATCATTGAATTTCCGAGTATAATCAATGGTTTTAATATTACATTCCTCCAACATCGCTCCATAATAACAACAAGGTTCCATAAAAATAGACCTATAAAGATTTTAAACAGCATTTTTTTAAGTATCTATTCACGTAATAAAAACAGTCGTATCTGTGCCGACTCCGTTATTGTGTCTTTTTCGGCAGGTTTATCGGAAGCTCGGCAAAAAATATTTTTATGTTCATTAACCATAAAGACTTACTATCCGAAATGTATTAATATTAAATACGAGTACGAAAGTAGAAAATAAATAAGCATTAATTGACTACCAAATAACAGACATGTATAATGTTTTTTCTGCTTTCGAAAATTTTGTAAGTATTTAAACTGCCGGAGCTAACGGCTTTTTTAAGAACTCGATATTTTTGTTATGTACGAATTATTTATCGAAAAGAAATTTAGTTCTATTTTGTCAAAATACATGGCAAAGGAAGTTCAATACATCAACAAAGTTGTTTGTCAGATCGGTGATATTAAAACCCAAACGTGTGGTAAAAAAGAAAGCGTTTTTCTCTTCGCCCCGCTTGAGAGTTTGAATCCCTTAACAACATGTAATTATTTAAGCGAAATTTTTTTGAGATGGAAGCTGTCTGCCTTTCATGCGGGGGCGGCCTCTCGAAACAAAATACTGAATTATATCCGTTCGTATCTAAATAGAATTAATGGTTATATCAGCCTTCCTTTCTTGTGTTTTCTAAGACTTTCTTCGGAGGATTGGTTTGTTTACGAGGATAATTCATCAAAATTGGTCGCCTAAAAGGTATGAAAGTTAACATACCTTTAACAACAAAAATTTATGGAGGGGCAGAAATTATGGAGCATTTCTCCGTAGAGGTATAACACAAGTAACAGGTGAGGACTTATTGAGTATCTTTTTCAAATATTGGAGCTTTGCGCCCTTTGATTCGGGCATATATAAGTAATATTATGGAATTCACCGCTGATTTGTATAGCGCGACGATATTGTGTGATATTTTATTACTCCAATGAACTTCGTAAAAATACGGGCTGCATTGGTTAAACAGGGAATACAGCAATAAATATAACTGCTTGTGATACAAGGGTATATGCAAGTTTTTCTTGCTACACCTTACCAGAACGGAGTCTGCGCAGAGAACGGTATCAGCAGTAACATAATAAGGGCAAAATCCGAACTCATACGAACGTATTATTTAACTTTAGAGTATGCTTATCCGATAACCGGGATATGTAAAAACCGCCTTCGGACTTATATTGGCAAGTGGCAAACTACCACTAAGTTAGCAAATGAAAACCTATGTGACAGTTTACTTCGGCGCAGCGTTGATAGTAATGTTCTTTATACCAATTGTTTCGCGGCTGGCAAAGAAGTATCATTTAGTTGATGCCCCAGGTCCGAGAAAAGTCCATCGGATTCCCATACCACGTATAGGGGGAGTTGTTTTTGTGATTTCCACACTCGCAACAGTACTGCCCGTTTTCTTTCTTGATAATGACATCGGCCAGTCTTTCCGGGAAAACCAGACAAAACTCATCGCATTGCTTGCATCCGCCTGTTTCGTTTTTGTCATTGGCTTTATCGATGACCTGCATCCTTTGCGAGGATATATCAAACTGATATGCCTGATTGCAGCCTCACTGGTTATTTGCGCCTCGGGGGCCACATTGCATTCGATCTCAATTGGTAAATGGTTTGAATTTGAAACCTCCTGGGCGGCTTGGCCGCTTGCTGTACTCTGGATAATAATGGTTACGGTT
>CAYVXS010000539.1:253-2734 GCA_964454885.1 uncultured Pirellulales bacterium | reverse complement strand
AGTGTAACGTTATTCAGCCATACAAAGAGCTTTAATACCTCATATCGAATTGCATAAAACATGTTTTTTTGTTCGCGAACGACTACAACCATGGTACAACTAAAAAGCTAATATCTCCTGATTTTTGAAGAAGCCTATTTCATATGTGCTTTGTTATCAACCATTTTAAAAATCGTATATTGTGAAAACATTTCAAATGACCGTTTTCAGGCTAAATTCTGATTTCTAAATTCATTGCTGTAGTTATCTGATGAAGCTATCAAGCTTCTTGTCGATACCCAAGTCAGTGCTCCTGATGGATATCCTTATATTTTCATTTCACCAAAGCGTTTAGAACGTATAGCAGAACGCATAGAGATGGGCAAATGGAATGAGAGGTCAGAGATTATCAACAATATCAATAGGAAATTTAATTATATTCGTACTAAAGCTGGTGTTGAAAAATGTACGATTCATGATCTTCGAAGGTCGGCGATAACCAACTGGGCAGAAAAGTTACCGTTTCAGGTTGTACATAAACTTGCAGGGCACTCGAATATTAAAACTACTATGGATTATTATCTTATTGTCAGGCCTGAAGATTTCAAAGCAGCGGGAGAGGTTTTCGGTAAGATATTAGAGGAAGCCCAAATAGATTGACACCATTTTGACACCACGGAGTATTTTTGTAGTGCACACAAAAAAGCAAAGCCTTGTAAGTTATTCATTTACAAGGCTTTACAAAAACGAGGCCGATGGGGCTCGAACCCACAACCTTCGGATCGACAGTCCGATGCTCTAACCAATTGAGCTACGGCCCCTAAAATTCAATCGCGGGCAATATTATCCTGCTGATATTACATTGTCAATACTTTTCACAAGGTAAATATTCATTTAGTGCCGCCTATTTCATGGAAGATTTCGATCTTCTGACCACGGGCTGTGATTTTTTTATTTTATTTTGACCCTGCTCGAGGATCTTCATCGCTTTTTCTACGTTTGCAACTTTCAAAATCCCGGTCGTTCGGCCTCCTTTTGCTCCCGCGGTGCAGTATGCGTATGAAATGTTGATATGGTTCCTGGCTAATTTTTCAACCACCGATGCAAGCGCACCGGATTGATTCGTCAGGGTAACACATAAAACCCCGGTCTCGTTATATGACAAATTGAGTTTCTTAAGCACTTTTCGTGCCTTCTCCGGAGCCTCAAAAACCACACGCATCACTCCGTGCTCCACGGAATCCATCATTGTAATCGCCGCGATATTTATCTTTGCCTGGGCGAATTCGCTGAGGACCTGAGCTAATACTCCGGGTTTGTTGACCATGAAAATCGAAAATTGTGTCGCAACGTGCATATCATTAGCCTTTCTGATTAAATGCATTCCCGCCTGTCCGGAAATGTTATCTTACCCCGAAAGAATTGTGGGGGGACTAATCCGTGCCTATAGTTTTAATTGCAGTTTCCCTGTCCTTGAAAAAACTGAAAATTTTGTCGAGATTGGTTATCCTGAAAACCCTGTGCAGCTGGGGATTTATCGAGCTGATTACAACTTCGCCGTTGTAAGCCGCTAAACGGTTGCGGATTTCCAATAGCAGACCAAGCACCTGAGATGAAAAGAATTTGACTTGTCCGAAATCGAATATAAGCTTTTTCGGGCGGTTTTGGTCGATGAATTTCGTGATCTGCTCGGAAACAGAGGCTATCCCGTCCGCATTGGTAATGGACGTGGTCTGAAAGGTTATAATTCCTGCGTTTCCCTGCGTTGTTATTTCTACACCAACTTTCTCGTCCATGCCGGCAAATACTCCTATTCAGTTATAGTTTCGGCAGTTAGGCCAAATTCCGTAGGCCCTGTTTAAATTCTACTAATTTTTGTCGAATCTTCCAAATTTATCAATAATCAATATTTAAGATTTATCAAATTCGTTTACGCAATACGCATTCCGCAACACACAATACGAAAAAATTGGCTTTGTTTTTGTGCTGCCAAAATCCCCAAAACCGCCATTTTTCTCGTAATCTATTTATTTCAAAGAACTTACGCTAAATTACCTATATTAACATTGGCTTTGTTTTCAATTTTTTCTTATGAATCAATAAGTTTAGAGTTTCGGATTTAGAATTTCGTTTTTCCGGCGCAGGCCGGCAAACGTGTCCTGAGCTTGTCGAAGGATTGGCTTTGTTTTGCATTTTTTTATCCCCCCAAGGGTGGCATCTTCATCCCGAAGGGATGTGGATGGTCGATGTCAAATTGTTTAGCCGTAGCCGGTACGGCCACGGGCTACCCCCAAGGCAGACCTTGGGGCTAAATAACATTTACGAAATATCCCATACGATTTGCTTTCTCCGCTTTGCGATATTATTTTAAATACTATATACGATATACTAAATACTTTCACTATTTTATAGAAAATCCCCCTTAATACAACGAAAAACCGTGTTTTTCAGGGAAAATGTCAATGATAAGCCACCCATAGGTCCTGAGCTTAGTCGAAGGAG
>CAYVXS010000539.1:0-243 GCA_964454885.1 uncultured Pirellulales bacterium | reverse complement strand
CGTACGCGCTTTACGTACAAGCATGTTCTTATGTCTTTATCCGGGCTGGAGTTACTTACTCACTTACTTTATTTTAGATTATGTTTTTCTTTACCCCGTGAGATACGCCTTATTATATAAGGCTGAAGTTATCTAACAGGGTGAACCCCGTGAGATAATTTTTAAAAATCTCACGGATTGAATCAATATTTGGTGGTCCACAAACGCCTTTATAATTGTAGGGTGGGCTTAATCCCACCATTT
>CAYVXS010000538.1:0-2751 GCA_964454885.1 uncultured Pirellulales bacterium | reverse complement strand
GAAATGCAAATGGCTCGAAATTATCGGCGAAGATTATATACTCAAGGCCTTCGAATACGCTCGCCAGGCCGACCCCGACGCCCAGCTTTATTATAACGAATACGACCTCGTGAAAAAGGCCAAACGTGAAGGTGTTATTCGGTTGATTCGCGACCTGCAGTCAAAAGGCGTCCGCATAGACGGCCTCGGCATACAGGGACACTGGTTCCTGGACTACCCGAGTATCGAGGAGATTGAGACTGCTATCAAGGCTCTTTCCGGGCTGGGTGTTAAACTGATGGTTACGGAGCTGGATATTAGCGTGCTTTCATTTTATCCTGTCGATGCCAAATTGGTAAATCTGTCTTCGTTCGAGCCTGCAAAGCAAAAGGAACTCAATCCTTACCCTGACGACCTGTCGGAAGCGGCTCATAACGACCTGGCGAAACGGTACTCTGAAATTTTCTCGCTGTTTCACAAACACCGGGATAAATTCAGCCGGGTGACATTCTGGGCCATACACGACGGTCAATCCTGGCGCAGCTATATGCCTATTCGGGGAAGAACCGATTATCCGATGTTGTTCGACCGCCAATACCGAGCTAAACCGGCTTTCAATGCCGTTGTGAAGATAGCTCAAGACATATAGTAATGTGCCACTCTGCGAAATAATTGTCATATTAAGACAAATCTTCGCGGATTCTCACGTTTTGTCCGAATGCACAAATAGAGGGATTCTATATACTATTTGAGGACTTAATGAATACGCAAATGTCCGGGCAGTCTATGGAATCGGCAATTCACTTTAACTTTTTGTTTTCTATCGACAAGATTGTTTATTGGTGATGGAAAAATTGTTTATGACAGAGGTTTAATCTTTTATAATTCGGGCTTGAAAATCTGATAGCTTTAGGGTATGATTCCCCAAAAATAAATATTTAAGGAGCTTAAATGAAGAATACAAAAGATATTGAAATTGTGGCGGCGGGACATACCTGTCTTGATTTGATCCCGGCTTTTACCATCGAAGGGAAAGTCGATAAGATGACCGACGTTCTTGTGCCGGGAAAGATGATTAATATGGGAAAATGCGTTGTCGTCGGTGGCGGACCGGTCACAAACGCCGGTGTTTCTATACGCAGACTCGGTGTAAATACCGAATTAATAGGCAAGATTGGCGACGACGATTTTGGCAAACAGATTCTTCAATGGTATGAAGAGCACGAAGGCCATTTTAAGGGTATCAAAATGGTCGAGGGCGAATCGACATCATATACCATCGCAATTTGCATTCCCGGCATCGACCGGTTTTATCTCCATCATTGTGGAGCTAACGATACGTTCGGATATGACGATATGGATTTCGACCTTGTGGAACGCTCCAAGCTGATGCTTTTCGGATATCCGCCGTGGATGAAAAAACTCTATGACAATACAGGCGCACAGTTAACAAAAATTCTTAAAAAGACAAAGGAATTAGGAACAACAACGGCGCTCGATTTATCAATTCCCGACGTGAACAGCCCCGCCGGTCAGGTTGACTGGAAAGCAATTCTTAATGAATGGGTTCCGCTGTCGGATATCATGGTGCCAAGCGCCGAAGAAGTATTTTTCTTCCTCTATAAGGATAAGTTTCTCGATATAAAGGCTAATCTTGGTCCTAAAGACAGCGTGCTCGACCACATGACCGTCAAAGATATTTCCACCCTGGGGAGCGATTTAATTGAAATGGGTGCTGCGATCGCTATGGTTAAATGTGGTCACAGGGGATTATATATACGGACCGCAGGACAGGATCGACTCGCAAAGTTAGGAGCGGCGGGATGTTCCGATCCTGAAAACTGGGCCAATCGTGAACTTTGGTTCCCGGTATATGAAGAGGAAAAATTCGTGGGAGCTTTGGGCTCCGGCGACTCGGCAATTGCGGGTTTTCTGTCGGCGTTTGTATGGGGACATACCATCGAATCTTCTCTGAGATATGCAAATGCCGCAGGGAGTATGAATGTCACCGTTCCCGACGGGCTTACATGGAACAAGGGATTCGATGATTTAACGAAACGAATCGAGTCAGGCTGGAAAACAAAGAAATTGAAAATCGACGAGAAAGGCTGGAAATATGAACGTGATTTCTGGGTGGGGCCTGACAATCGCGGTAAATGGGAATCATAAAAAGCTATAATACAGGAGATACTAATGTCAAAAACAAAAACGAGCATAAAAGCAAGAGATGCATTTGTCAGCAAAAAAATGGCGAAAATGAGTTTGGGGGAAAAGGTCGGCCAGCTTTTAACTTTCACCTGGCGCGGAACAATACCTACTCCGAGCGGAATCGAACAAATCACCAAATTACAATGCGGCGGTCTTTGCCTGGAGCCCTACGCGCTGGAGACATGTAAAAATCTGTACTGGGGCAATTCCCAGGTTGATAAGACATTCAAAAAGCCGAAGGATTATTTTTCAATATCGAACACCTATTTTGCCGGTAAAACCTTTGGAATCAGCATCACACCGGGCGATTACACCGAGGCCTTGAATAAAATGCAAAAAATCGCCGTTGGCAGGCCGTCCGGAATTCCACTTCATATGACCATTGATATGGAAGGAGATTTCAAGAACGATTATATGTCCGGCGGTATCAGGCAGTTTCCCTCGCCAATGGGCTTGGCCGCTATAGGCGACCTTAAGCTGACGTACAAAGTCGCCAACACCCTCGCCAAGATATGCAGTAATATGGGCGTGACTCAGTTTTACCATCCGGTTTGCGATTGCAAC
>CAYVXS010000537.1:0-2755 GCA_964454885.1 uncultured Pirellulales bacterium | reverse complement strand
AAACAGGTCAGAAGGGAATCGAACCCCCAACCTTCGGTTTTGGAGACCGACGCTCTGCCAAATTGAGCTACTGACCTGTAAAACAGCTCATTGAATTATCAACCTAAACTATTTGCGTCGTATTTTATGGACAGTTCGTTCACGCTCCGTTTTACAAAATTTACGAAGCTCCAACTTCGGAGTGCCTTCGGCAACACTTATGCTCGTGCGATAATTCCTGCTCTTACACTGGCTGCACTCAAGCCAGACATATTCTCTTTTACTTTTTCTTTTTGCCATAACACTCGTTCCAGACAGACAGGTATGACTCAATTAACGAAGTTGTTTTTATCATAATACCCGCCCGGATACAACAGGCCTATCTAATATATCCCCGTTTTTTATAGTTACAAATACCTGTGAGCTAAAAGCTTCTTTTAATTAAGCAAGAATTTTGGTTACTACACCAGCACCAACCGTTCGACCGCCTTCACGGATAGCAAACCTAAGACCTTCTTCCATAGCAATCGGTGCAATAATCTCCACTTCCATTGTAATATAGTCACCAGGCATGCACATTTCGGCGCTTTTACCTTCTTTGCTCTTTAAAGCAAGAACTGCACCGGTCACATCCGTAGTTCTAAAATAAAACTGCGGCTTATAACCTGCAAAGAACGGGGTATGACGACCGCCCTCTTCTTTGGTTAATACATAAACTTCCGCGTCGAACTTCGTATGAGGAGTAATACTGCCTGGGGCAGCTATGACCTGGCCGCGCTCTAACTCCTTTTTCTCGACACCTCTTAAAAGCACACCGATATTATCACCGGCATGACCTTCATCCAGCGTCTTGTTGAACATTTCAACACCTGTGACTACGGTTTTGCGGATATCCTTTGAAAGGCCAATGATTTCGATTTCCTCGCCAGTACGAATTTTGCCGCGATCTACACGTCCGGTACCAACTGTACCACGACCTTTAATGCTGAAAACATCCTCTATAGGCATAAGGAATGGTTTATCAATTTCACGAACCGGCTCCGGTATATAATTATCCATCGCATCGAGCAATTCAATTATCGACTTACAGGCAGGATCATCGATGCTTTCAGCTCTCATCGCCAGACTTGCAGAACCCCGAATCAGCGGTGTATCGTCACCAGGGAATTCATATTTATTAAGAAGGTCCCTGATTTCCAATTCCACCAGGTCAAGCAATTCCGGATCATCAACCAAATCCACCTTATTGAGGAAAACTACTATAGCCGGCACGTTTACCTGGCGTGCAAGAATGATATGCTCACGTGTCTGTGGCATAGGACCGTCAGCCGCACTGACAACCAGTATCGCACCATCCATCTGGGCCGCACCGGTGATCATATTTTTGATATAGTCCGCGTGACCCGGGCAATCAATATGCGCATAGTGCCGATTCTCCGTTACATACTCCACATGTGCAGTCGCAATCGTCAGAATTTTCGTTGCATCTCTTCTTCCCTGAGATTCAGATGCTTTTGCAATATCGTCATAGGATTTAAACTTCGAGAGGCCCTTAAAATCCATCACTCGCGTCATTGCGGCTGTTAAAGTTGTCTTGCCGTGATCCACGTGTCCGATAGTTCCGACATTAATATGTGGTTTTGTACGCTCAAATACTGCTTTTGCCATTTTAATATAAACCTCCAATGTGCTCGGTTACTATTTTCTTTTGCCTTTCTTTAGTTATCACTCAAAGCTATTGTTCTTCTATTGCAGTTACGCATTTTCGTTGCATTACACGAAAACGCAATACGAATGAGACTATATAACTCGTCTTGCCCTGTTCCGGCGTTGCAATTCTCCAAGCCAGGTCAAACGTAGAATGAGTCACACAATCTTTAAACAAACGTTAAACGCTGCTTCTTACATTTAGCTGCTGATGGGGCTTGAACCCATGGCCTCGTCCTTACCAAGGACGCGCTCTACCACTGAGCTACAGCAGCACGATAAACCACCATCGTACACCAACTTTCGATGGCTAATATAACAATTTCAACAATAAATACTAATGAAAACTATGTAATCTATAAAAAAATCCTTAAATGTGCAAATATAAAAAAGGAAAAAAATGAAAATTCTTTTATTTTTTTCAAAAATCCAAAAAAATGATTTGATCTGAGTAAAGATGTTAAATTATGCCTATTTAAAATAGGCAACTTTTATCTTAACTTACCTGAATATTATCGAATTCACGACCATCGTTCGGGGAATGGGTGTTATCATACTGCTGGAACTTGATGCGAACGTCTGATACATCATCGCTGACGGCCGCTGTTTTGGCCTGTTCTATTATTGTATCAAGAAGATATGACTGGTTCGTAAAATTGCCGGATAGACTGGTAATCGTTACCCAGTGAATACCATCTACGCTTAGGGAAATGCCATCGCCGTTATAATGGTTGATAAATTCAGTCGGAAGAACAGTCGATTCGTCTGAAAGACTCCAGTGATCCAGGCTCAGGCTTACATTCGTCTTGCCTGTTAAATCCACGTGTAAAATGGCTTCGTTCAGTGAATAATCATAGTTATCCCCGAAATCGTCCATCCGCAAACGGCCGCTAACTACCTGGATGCGGCCTTCATTGTCCGAATAATACTCCCAGCCGTCCGTACTGCCAGGCAAACCTGAAGAAAAATCCTGAGAATATGACAAATCCTGAACTGTTATTGAGCTTGCAGAAATTACCTGAATATTATCGAATTCACGACCATCGTTCGGGGAATGGGTGTTATCATA
>CAYVXS010000536.1:0-2767 GCA_964454885.1 uncultured Pirellulales bacterium | reverse complement strand
CTATCCTTATATATCGTTTCCGTCTATGCATGAACTTTTGGCGCAAGAGATTAAAAACGGCGATTCTGAATTTGGACGCTCTTGGATAGATGAATATATACGGTTTCTTTACAAATTACCCTCCAACAACTGTATCCCGGATGAATTTATAAAAGAGCTGGGAATTTCATCAAATGAGATTCCCAAACCTGTGTATTGCCTTAATTGTGGAATTATTGATTGTGTCCCTCATAACATTCTGATCGACCAGCGCAGCAACAAATACTATATCATTGACAATGAATTTATTTATAATTTTCCTATCCCAATCGATTTCTTAATCTGGAGAGGGATTAGCACATTGGTTTATGATCTACAGGACCATATCCAATCTCATGTTTGCCGGGAGCGACCAGTCGTAATTTTTTGCGGACACGGGATTAATCGCCAATATATTCCCGTTAGCTGGCTGAATATTCTGAAAAAACTCGAAATTCCACTCACGCAGCAAACACCCTGGTCGTCTGCTTTTCAAAACAA
Organism: uncultured Pirellulales bacterium; assembly: GCA_964454885.1. Classification (GTDB taxonomy): domain Bacteria; phylum Planctomycetota; class Phycisphaerae; order Sedimentisphaerales; family Anaerobacaceae; genus JAFGPS01. The sequence continues at coordinate 2,248 of CAYVXS010000536.1, read as the reverse complement.
GATATTCAATCATAAAACAAAAATAAATTTGAGGTTGAAGGCAAACAACAAAGAACTCGGAAATGTACCCGTTGCCGAGATAAACACAAACCACAGATTGATAGAGAACATCTATAAATTGTTACACAAATTAAGGCGAACATTTTAAAAGCCCGATCCTCATAACTATAACGGGATAATTTGTAAAAAATGCAAGGCACTGTATTAACAATCGGTATCTTATGCTCAATACTGGTTTTGACCTTACGGCCAAAGTACGCGCTGGTTGTTTATATCACGGCGTTGCTCTGGTTTCCTGACTATTTAAGAGTAAGTATCGGCACGATAGATATCTCCGTCGGGCGAATCATCGTAACCGTACTATTACTTCGTTGTTTAAATAACGACCGGCTCCGAAGCCGGTTTAAATGGTCTCAACTGGATAATTGGATTGCTTTAAGCATGGTAGTGTATGTCGGGATGACATTAATTACCCAACCTACATTTGCATCCATAGAAAACAGGGGAGGCTTCGTGATTGATACCTGGTTTACATACATGGCCGCCCGATTCATCGTAACCGACAGAGAAAAACTCGTATCTATTATCAAGTGTATCGGCATAGTTCTAATTCCACTTGCAATATTGGGTTGCGTCGAGTCAATTACTGGCTGGCAGCCTTTTGTCCCCCTGAGACGTTTCCGCCCCTGGAATCCTTTGACAGGAACCGAAGAAATCAAAAGAGAAATGCGTTGGGGTCTCACCCGGGCGGTGGGGCCTTTTAGTCATTCTATATTATTCGGCAGCGGTTTTGCCATGTTTTTGCCGCTCATTTATTCCCTGCGACATGAAAAGAACTGGAGAACTCCCGCTTATATCCTCTCAGCAATAGCCGTGGTAGGCGCCTTAAGCAGCATGTCAAGTGGTCCATGGGTTATGATTATAGTCATTATATTTTGTCTTTTTATGGAAAACTACAAGCAATGGTTAAAACCAATGCTCAAACTTTTCATTCTATCGTGCATTGTTATCGAGATATTAAGCAACAGGACATTTTATCACGTCATTTTTGCTCGTGCGAGCCAACTTGGCGGGGCGGGCTGGCATCGCGCCCGACTGATCGACGCAGCCATTGATAATTTTCACGAGTGGTGGCTGGCCGGCTATGGTGGTAAGGATCCCGGATGGGGACATTATTTCGGGATGTCTTTTACTGATGTGACAAACGAGTTTATCCTGGCCGGGGTGAAATACGGCATTGCCGGCATTATAGTCCTTTGCGGCGTACTCGTAATAGCATATAAAAATCTTATATCCGCCTACAAAAAGTCGACACAACCGGCCATGAAATCCTTGTACTGGTCTTTCGGCAGCATACTATTTGCAGTAACAGTGGTTTGGATGTCAGTAAGTTTCTTCGGGCAGCTTCAGCCGCTTTTCTATTGTGTCTTAGGAATGATAGGCTCCGTGTCAGGATTTGGTGAATTCCGCCGGATCCGTGTAAAAAGAGTAACTTTTAACCATCAATCACAAGAATCCGGTTTAATCCAAAGACACAGCTTATAGTATGATAAGGGCGAGGAAAATTCGGCATGAATGACTGGGACGTTACCGTTATAAGAACATTAGAGGAAATGGAAGCAATTCGAGATGTATGGGAGCGAATGCAGCATAATGAATCCCCTGTTCACATCGATGCCGACTACGACAGATACCTTTCCGTTTTAAAAGCGGCCGATAATAGTGTTAAACCGTACATTATATTATTTAAACAAAAAGGTCACCTGAAAACGATGGTCATAGCGAGGACAGAGACGCGACAGATTGCTTGCCGCATTGGATATTCAACCATCATAAAGCCGAAAATGCGTTGTTTGTCTGTCGTTTATGGAGGTATCCTCGGTCAACCCGACAATAACGCATGCTCTTTTCTTGTTAACGAGCTATTGAGGATTTTACGGAGCCGTGAAATCGATATTGTTTTTTTTAACCACCTTAAAGCTGATAGCTGCATTTATCAGTTCTCGAAAAAGCTCCCGGGTATTCTAAGCAGAGATTATTTCCCCAAAGAAGAAAGTCATTCCTGCATGTCGATACCGGAAAATATCGAGGATTTTTTTCGTACACGCTCGCATAATCACAGAGCAAAGCTCAAGCGCTATATTAGAAATCTCGATAAAGAATTTCCTAACGAAGTGAAGATGGTGACTTATAGTAACGAATCTGATTTGGATAAAGCTATACGGGACGCCTCGAAAGTTTCAAGAGT
>CAYVXS010000535.1:0-2771 GCA_964454885.1 uncultured Pirellulales bacterium | reverse complement strand
TACCGATGCCGTTCAGGCGGTCGGAAAGATACCTCTGAACCTAAAACGGAGCAATATCGATATGCTGAGCATCTCCGGCCATAAACTGCACGGGCCGAAGGGAGTGGGTGTTCTGTTTGTCCGAAAGGGAACAAGGCTTTCCCCATTTATGTTGGGCGGTCATCAGGAAGGGGGCAGGCGGGCAGGAACAGAAAATGTACCGGGTATTGTCGGCCTCGGGAAAGCGTGCGAGCTGGCGCAGAATAATATCAAAGAAGAAAACCAAAAGGTAAAACAGCTTCGGGACAAACTCGAGCAGGCAATTTTGAGGGATTGTCCCGATTGCCGCCTCAACGGTGACAAAGACAATCGCCTGCCGAATACGAGTAATATCAGCTTCGAATATGTCGAAGGCGAGGCGATTTTGTTAATGCTCGACCAATACGGCATTTGTGCCAGCAGCGGTTCGGCATGCACGTCCGGCTCGCTGGAACCGAGCCACGTATTGCGGGCGATGGGTGTTCCCTTTACCGCCGCACACGGTTCGATTCGATTCAGCCTGAGCAGGTACAACACGGAAAAGGAAGTGGACTATGTGATTGAAAAAATGCCGCCGATAATTAACCGCCTGAGGGAATTATCGCCTTTTGTAGTGAAATAACAGGTGAATATTAGTGCGTATATTTATGACTTTGGATGAAAAGTACAATCAACTTCGGGAAATTCTAAAAAGCTTGAATAAGGTGATTGTCGCTTATTCGGGCGGTGTTGACAGTACGTTCCTGTTGAAAGTCACCGTCGATACACTCGGGCCGGGCAACGTCCTGGCATGTATCGGGGTAAGCTCATCTCTTGCGAAGTCACAGCATAATCGGGCGATTGAGTGTGCCGGATTAATAGGGGCAAAAATCGAGGAAGTCGAAGTGCGGGAAATTTATGACTCCGAGTATTCCGCGAATAATCCCGATCGGTGTTTCCATTGCAAATCGTATTTGTATTCCGTTCTCAAAGATATCGCCGACAATAAGGGAATAAACAACGTGATTTGCGGATCGAATTACGACGACAGGGACGATTTTCGACCCGGCAACAAGGCCGCCGAAATGCAGGGAATTCGCTCTCCGCTGATGGAAGCCGAAATGACCAAGAACGATATTCGTCAGATGAGCAGGAAGTTAAATTTGCCCACAGCGGATATTCCCGCCTCACCGTGCCTGGCATCAAGAGTCACCTACGGCCTGGAAATAACCGAGCAGCGTCTCAAACAAATCGAGCAGGCGGAGGATTTTCTAAGAAGCCTGGGGCTTTCCGAATTTCGCGTCCGTCACCACGATACTATCGCCCGCATCGAAGTTGTGCCTAAAGAGCTGCACATAGTAACATCAGAACCTAACCGTGATACAATAGTGGAGAAACTAAAATCAATCGGTTTCAAATATGTCACTGTCGATTTGCAGGGCTTCCGCTCAGGCTCACTCAACGAATTACTCTCGGAAAACCAGAAACAAGAAAGTCTTTAATCTCAATTCGGGGATTTTTTTCAATGTTGGAAGTACTTACAATTAACGGTGTTCAAAAACAATTTTCAAAAGGGAATCTGCCCCGGACAGTAGCAAAATTGCTGGAGCATCTTAATATTAACGAAGCAACGGTCGTCGCCGAAATTGACGGCAGGGTTATTCAAAAACAGAATTTCGCAGATACGTCACTGTCGGACGGCCAATGCATCGAGCTGGTCCGTTTTGTCGGGGGAGGCTGATTGCATGGACGGTTTTATAATCGCCGGTCGGCAGTTTCATTCCCGGCTGCTCGTCGGCACAGGCAAGTTCGCTTCGAGCCGGATAATGGCTCAGGCAATTGCCGAATCAGGGACGGAGATCGTCACCGTTGCCCTTCGCAGAGTAAATATCGAAAATCAAAACGATGACATGCTCAGTGCCATCGACCGTGACAAATATCTACTGTTGCCGAATACATCGGGGGCACGTGACAGCCGGGAGGCCGTTCGCCTTGCACAATTAGCGAGGGCCGCAACCGGAATCAACTGGGTGAAGCTGGAAGTCACGCCGGACCCGTATTATTTACTGCCGGACCCTGTAGAGACTTTGACAGCGGCGAAAATTCTCGTCGATGACGGTTTTATTGTCCTGCCATATATCAATGCGGACCCCATTCTGGCAAAGAAGCTCGAAGATGCAGGGACGGCAACGGTCATGCCTTTGGCAAGTCCCATCGGCTCGAACCAGGGATTAAAAACGCGTACGGCCCTGGAAATAATAATCGAGCAGGCCAATGTCCCCGTCGTAGTCGATGCCGGATTGGGGTTGCCTTCTCATGCGGCCGATGCAATGGAGATAGGCGCCGACGCGGTTTTAGTCAATACTGCAATCGCCACAGCGGCCGAACCTGTTGAAATGGCAAGGGCCTTCAAGTTAGCGGTGGAAGCAGGGCGATTAGCTCTCGAATCCGGCCCGCGGGCCGCCGGTAAAAGAGCAGCCGCTTCGAGCCCCCTGACAGGTTTTTTAAGAGACAATCAATAAAGATGCAAAGCGCAACACAACATATTAACCGAGATATTAAAACTATTTTGACCGAAAAAGCTCTCGATACCAACACCGCGCTTTGGCGAGAAAAGTTAAACGATATTTCTAAGAAAGATGTCGAGAAAGCGTTGGCGGAACCTTCAGGTTCATATAGTTTTGAAAAACTCATGGCACTTGTCTCGCCGGCGGCGGAGAATTATCTCGAACAGATGGCACAACAGGCCCATCAACTAACGATTCAAAGATTCG
>CAYVXS010000534.1:0-2774 GCA_964454885.1 uncultured Pirellulales bacterium | reverse complement strand
TCCGGTGCTGCATTCACTTCATCAACACGCCAGAAATATGTCTGACTAAATTCAAGCCTGCCGGGACTTAAGGTGTTCTGACTTATTCCCGGTCCGACAAGCAGTGGACTGCCAGAATCTGCACTGTTTACATCATCGAAGCTTGTTCCCAGGTAAACATTATGCTTATCGGCAAACTGTCCCGGAGTCCAGCTGAGGACTACATCCCGCAGGACGTCATCCTCCTTGTCCACAGGATGGGGGTCTGCCGACAGACCGGGATCTATAAGACCCTTCATTATGGCCTGAATCTCAACGGGCGTCAAGGCACGGTTGTAGAGCTGCATGTCATCCAGCGTAGCTGCGAGTAACCGCTGACCGGCATAATCCGCGTTGTCACAGATTAGGACGTCCTGGGACGCCGAGGCCAGCTGCCCTGTTGCTGCGATTGATGCGTCTTCGACACCGTCGATGTAGATTATCGCCCTGGAACCATCGTAAACACCCGCACCGTGATGCCATTCGCCGTCTGTCACTTCCGTCGTGGCGTCAAAGTATGCATTACCAGAGACGGTCGTGCCGCCGACACCCATGTGCAGGGAACTGCCGGTATTGTTTGACCGGCTCATTCGCCACGAACCGTCGCCCTTGCTAATGATGGCCGCCCAGCCGTTTGAGCCGAATCCCGTACTCTTGATCCAGAAGGCTATTGTGATCTCGTCCCGGATCTGAAGGGTTGGTCCATTCCCCACGTTAATATAGCAGTCGGTCCCGTTGAACTCAAGAGCACCGCCAATTTTGCCGTTTGCGATCCAGTTCGGGGTGCCGCCGATGGTGCCATCGTTGCCGTTGCCGCTGGAGTCGCTGGCTTCGAGCCCACTGCCTTCATCCAGCTTCCACCATCCGACCAGGCTCGGATCGAGCGCCAGAGTCGTATCAGCAAATACCAGAGTCACCAAGAAGACAAAGAGCAACAGATAAAACATTTTATTACACATAATAAAGCTCCTTCGGAAAATGTGAAAAATAATATTTCTAAAAAACCTTCACAGGAAACATAATTATACGATATTCTTACAGAAATTATTCCTTTCTGAAAACCTTACTTTAAAGCGACATTGATATTTGAAACCCTGTTCGGTCCTGTTGTATTCGTGTCACTTCATTTACAACTTATATGGACTTGTTGAACTATTCTTTTTAGTATTAGTCCGCATTACATATATATGTATGTTGATTAGGCTCACGAAGCTAAAAGACAAACGGCCGGAAGCCATACTTTCACTTTACTACGGAATTAACACCTCATCCTTGCTTTAAAGAGACAGATTTTCCCAATGTTATAAATCAATCACATCCTACTGTATAAAGATATTATAAGTAATATCGGCCCTTATTAATCGTTGTTTTGCGCAAAAAATGCGTCATTTTGCGCATTGACTTTTCGGTCACGATAGTGTACGATAATAATACATATGTCTAAGATTCCTAAAGTCATTTTTTTGGTCGAAACATCCAGGGCCTACGGCCGTGGACTGCTCCGTGGATTTGCCCAGTACTCGAGACTTAACGGACCATGGCTTTTCTTTATGGGACCTGAATTCTATGTCAAGGGCATAGAACATTCTTACAGGTGGATGAAGGACCTTGATGCCGACGGTATAATTGCTCCTCTGTGGGACGATGCCATTATCAGGATGATTGACAACCTCGGACTTCCGGCGGTGATTTGCGGGATAGAGAGGCCCAGCTTGAAGGCCTGCCGCGTTATTACCGACGATGTTGCTGTTGGCAGGATGGCCGCCGAGTACTTTTTGGAACGGGGATTCCGAAGGTTTGCGTTCTGCGGTTTTAATGATGCAATTTGGTCTCAACGCCGGAGTGAAAGTTTCAGCAAAAGTGTCAGGGACGTCGGATTCGAAACTCATGTTTATAAGCGGCATAAATCAGCCAAGAAACGGTCATCGGAGGCGGAACAGACATTCATTGCCGAATGGCTTAAGTCTCTGCCAAAACCTGTTGCCATAATGGCCTGCAACGACGACCGTGGTCAGGATGTACTTGCAGCGTGCAGGCTTGCAGTACTCGAAGTGCCCGGCGAAGTTGCAATCTTGGGAGTTGATGATGATGAGCTGATTTGCGATTTGTCTTATCCACAGTTGTCAAGTATTAGTGTTAATACCGAAAGAGCAGGTTATGAAGCCGCGCGAGTCCTGGATAAACTGATGAGTGGACGGCAGATTGAAGAAGATGAAAAGGTCGTATACATTTCTCCGCTGCATGTTGTCACCAGGCAATCCACGGACATTATGGCCATAGAAGACCAGTTGGTTGCAGATGCTGTTCACTTTATTCGCATGTATTCCCGAAAAGTGATACAGGTGGGAGATGTTGCCGAGGCCGTCGGCCTGTCCCGGAGAGCGCTGGAGCAGCATTTTAGACAAGTGCTCAGGCACTCGGTTCACGATGAAATCAAGTACGCAAGAGTCAGCCAAATGGCAGACATGTTAATTAATACGAATTTGACAATGTCCCAGATTGCAAGGTTTTTGGGATATCCTAATGCAAGTAATATCTCCCGTTACTTCAAACAGAAAAAAGGAATCAGTCCGTTGGAATACCGAAAGAAATTCGGTCCTAAATAAATCCTGCCGGGGAGAATTTATGATACTCTCTCCTGAACGAGTACTTTTAGCTTGAAGTAATTCTGACGTTATCTATTTCGCGTCCATCTACGGATGCCGAGTAATTATCGTACTGCTGGATCTTGATTCTGACATTGGAAAGATCGCTGC
>CAYVXS010000533.1:0-2774 GCA_964454885.1 uncultured Pirellulales bacterium | reverse complement strand
CCGGTTGTTCGTTTTGTTCATCACCGGCAAAATATATAAGCTGACTATTTTTTAATCAATGGGAGAATAAAAAAAGAAAGTCTTTCATCGGATTTGAGATATAAATCTTGACTTTTTTCTCTTCACACTGTAAAATGAAACACCTTCAGATACCCGGGAGGTTTCGTGAAGAGAAACCTGATGAAAAGTAATAATTCTTTTTTCTTTTCCATAATTTCACAGATCATGTATCCTCTTTATTTTTTATTACCTGAAAAACCCTTTTCTACGGTAAAACTCATTCATAGATTTGCAAAAATGCAAAGGGTTATTTTAAAAAGATCAGATGAAAAAAACCTTCTATCCATTAGTTTTATAAGCTTCTTTGTTCTGGTACTTTTCTTCATCCAGCCAGCTATATGCCAAAAATTAATAGTTACAGATAATAACATCGAACTGGACACAGATTTACCCCATCATAACGGTTTTATTGATCCCATCGCAGGTTATCTTAAAAAAGCAGAAATTGGAAATTGGTTGGTAGGGAATAAAGCGGCAAGGCTATCAAATGACCGTAAAAGTCATGCGAACAATAGTCACACCGATTCGGACTTCGATGATATTTATTGGGACGATCGTTTTACTTTTCAAGGCATAAATGGAATTGTCTATGCCATAGCAGTTGCTGCCAATGGCGATCTTTATGTGGGTGGGAGCTTTACTCTGGCCGGAACAACTCCGGTTAATAATATTGCCAGATGGGATGGCTCAAAATGGTATGATCTCCGGGGAGGTATAGATGGTGCCTTTCCGGCTGTTTACGACATTGAAATTTCAGGGAATGATGTTTATATAACCGGCGATTTTTCAAAGGTAGGTAATCAGGTGAGAGCTCGAAATATTGCCCGATGGGATGGACATGAATGGTATACATTGTCAGATAGCCTTGAAAATGGGATAAAAGGCATTGGACGTGCTCTGGCAGTATTCAGGGGAGATATTTATGTTGGGGGAGTTTTTTACCAGGCCGGGGATGTTCTGGCTAATAATATTGCCTGCTGGTCAAACAACCACTGGTCGACCTTGGGTCAGGGCACAAACAATGGCGTGGATGCCCCGGTTTTAGCCCTGGCAGCTAGCGATACTCTCCTTTATTTGGGTGGATATTTTACCCTAGCAAGTACGGTTCCTACGAGACACATTGTCGGATGGAACGGCAATAGCTGGTCGGTGCTGGGAACTCCCACCAACAATGGTACAGATAGCGACGTCAGGGCAATTAGTGTAGACAATGATAATATTTATGTGGGCGGCACATTTAGAGAAGCCGGTGGAGATAGTGTTAATTATATTGCCCGATACGACGGAAAAAATTGGTTTCCACTGGGTGAGGAAAAAAATAATGGTGTTAACGGATGGGTGTATGCCATAAGCTCAGGTAACGATGGCAAAATATATGTGGGTGGTACATTTCAATCGACCTGTCAGGACAGTGCCAGCCTGATTGCCGTATGGGATGGTAAAAATTGGGCTTCCATGGATAGAGGTTTGGGAGGTGGCATCTGGATATACTCGCCGATTGTATTTGCTATGGCTGCCGTAGCAGATGGTATTTATGCAGGAGGCAGCTTTAGCACGGCTAATGAAATAAGCGCCAACTGCATCGTGAAATGGTATGATAATAAATGGAATTCTTTATTGGATGGACCCGGGTTGGGAGTAAATAGTAAAGTTATTGAAGTGACAGCAGGGGTAGATGGTGATATTTATGTCGGAGGTGGTTTTACTGCTGCCGGGGATATAGCCGCTGATTATATCGCCAGGTGGAACGGAAAACAATGGTTTGCTCTAGGCAGCGGTTTGCAAAAACGTTGGGCAAACACTGATCCTGTGAGTGTAATCAAAGTTGGCGATAACGGAGATGTTTATGTTGGCGGTACTTTTATTGGCGCAGGTGGTGTACCGGCCAACAATATCGCCCGATGGGACGGTGAAACATGGTCGTCATTGGGCACTGGTGCAGAGAATGGTCTTAATGAATCTGTTTATGCAATTGCCCTTGCTGAAAACGGTGATGTTTATGTGGGAGGGGATTTTACCATGGCCGGCACTGTGCCGGCTAATTACATTGCCAGGTGGGACGGAGAAAACTGGCACAGTTTGGGAACCGGCGTTAACAATGGAGTTGACCACACTGTTTCAGATATCGCCATAGATGACAGCGGATATGTGTATGTTGGCGGTTCATTTAAAACTGCCGGCGGAGACACGGTAAATGGAATTGCGAAATGGGATGGTGTTGTGTGGTCAAGTTTGGCCGGAGGGATAAGCAGTGATCTTCCAGGAGCTGGTGTAAGCGCGATTGCAATTCAGGATAAAAATATTTATGTGGGTGGGGGATTTACCAAGGCAGATACAGTTGATGCTAATTATGTTGCCCGATGGGACGGTAACGGTTGGCATCCGCTGGGATCAGGTTCAAACAATGGCGTTAATAATATTGTCTTTGACCTGGAGGTGGATGAATATGGCAATCTGTATGCCGGTGGTTGGTTTAGCCAGGCCGGGAATGTTTTGGCAAATTTAGTCGCCCGCTGGGACGGTAACCAGTGGCATTCGCTGGGTAGCGGCATTGGCGGTTTCTGGTTTACTGTCAATTATGGTACTGTTTTTTCCGTCACAACTTATCAAAACAACATTTACTTCGGCGGCGCCTTTTCTCTGGCCGGGGAAAAACCATCAAATTGTTTTGCGCTCTGGAACAAACCAGTTACCCCGATTACTTATTCCGAACC
>CAYVXS010000532.1:0-2777 GCA_964454885.1 uncultured Pirellulales bacterium | reverse complement strand
GGTATGAATATTCTTCCTGGAACTTATAAATTTGTGTTTGCTGCACCGACTCCATCGCCGCAATGGGTGACGATTGTTGCAGGAGAGGTAACGAATATTCCATAAAGGCTTCTCACCGCATTATTTCTGGAGGATAGTTTCTGTCTCTATGGTTGATTTGATGAGTATTTTGTAAGCTACGTATTTTAAGGATAAATACAAGGGTAAAAAGGCTGTGAGGATTTGCACCGTAAGGTATTCTTCGGACTTGCAGCCTTTTTTATTGGGTGGGAATTTCGCCGGACGGTGAAATGTACAGAGATTCGGCCGATTAAGCCGAAGATAGAATAGGAGCAGATTGAGTGATAAGGGGAGTTATTCAAACGGATTGAAAATGTCGGCTAATCATAAAAAATTCAGTATTCTGGGCCTGATTGTGGTTGTGGCCGTATTCGGCGGGATGGCCTATCTTTCCCGCGGGCCGTATAAAGCGGTAGTAACAATCCATGAGCTTCTAACCGAGAACAAGGAGCTAAAGCAGGCGATTACCAACCTTACGGACGAGAGCCAGATCGGCTATGCGAAAATAATAAAACAGGAAAAGACCGATGGTAAGCTGCTGACGACCATCAAATTCGTCGAAACCGCCCGGGACGACAGAGGTAAAAAAATCCTCGAAAAAGAGTACACCGTTGAGGGCGATATTGTTCATTTCGATGCGCTGATTGTAAAATTCGACAATCAAATGGTTACGGACGGCAAGGCACGGGCACTATATTTGTGGAGAAGGGTTTTCGGCGAAAAGATGGCTCCGGGCGAGGGATTTATGATAGAAGAACCGGGTGTCGAGCCGCAGAGGTACAAGGATTTGCTCGCAGCTTTGCCTATCGAGCAGAGGCAAATGTTCTGGTCGAACATCTGGGACCTGGCGAACGACAGGGACAAACTTGCCGAATACGGTATCGATGCGATTTACGGCGACGGTATCTATTCGAAATTGAAGCCGGGATTAATATACGTATTTAAATTAACTTCGAACGGAAGTTTTTATCCCGAAACTGTGCCGGATATATGAGTCTCTTTGATTGATAAAACAAACAGGCTCCGGTATTAGCGGAGCCTGTCGGTTTTTCGGTGTGCTACTTGGAATTAACTTGGGATAACATTGGTCGCACATGGGCCTTTTTTGCCCTGTCCGATCTCAAATTCTACCCTCTGTCCCTCCTCGAGCGTGGCGTAGCCTTCTGTCTTGATTTCCGAGTGGTGAACAAACAAATCTTCTGTGCCGCCATCAGGTGTGATAAATCCAAAGCCTTTCTTCCCGTTAAACCATTTTACTGTACCTGTACTCACTATCGTACTCCTTTGGCCAACAATCGGCCGTAAATCCCGTCCCTCGTATTGAAAATTGAAGTATTCCTGAGAGACCAAGGAATACTCCAAACTGCCGGATATTATACCGTGACAGGAACTTATAGTCCAATATAAATAAAAAAAATAATCACAATAATTCGGATGCTGTAAAGTCCCCCAAAAAAGGCGTAATTACCTTAATCCGGCTGTGAACTCACAGGGATATCCATAAATCAGGATATTAAAGGGTTTCATTTTTACTACGGAATAGTAAAATACCTGAAAAGTCGTATTTGTTTCAGGTCATTATCGTATCGGGATAGATATGGAAATAATTGAAAGATGAATGAAGACAAGTTAAGAACGGCGGTTCTCGGTTTGAACGAGCATGGCCGGCTCCTTCTCGAAGCGGCCGGGGCGTCGGATTATTTCGAGATCGAGGCCGTAGCCGATACGGATACGAACCTGGCCGAAAAAACGGCTCAACAGTATCAATGCACTGCATACGATGATTATCGGCAATTGATAACAGCGATGGATTCGCATGTAAGCCCCCAAAGCCGGGTTTTGCTGGTTGCGGCCGGTTTGCATAGTTGCGATGAGCATGTACGGCTTGCGATGAAAAAGAAATTTAACGTGCTCAAAATGGCGCCGCCGGCGAGAAATTTCGAGGAGGCGGCCGAGATGGTTCGCCTGAGCGAGGAAGAGAATGTAAAATTTGCTGTTGCCAATCCGGACAGATATAACAAGAGTTTTCTCGCGTTCCATGAATTTTATCAGCAGGGTCGGATAGAACAGGTTTTCCTTCTCGATGCGTTCTGCAGTTTTATTGACGAACATTCCCCCGGTTGGCAGAGCGACCCGAAACTTGCCGGCGGGGGGGTGCTGCTGCATAATTGTTACCAGATTATCGACCAGATATTGTGGAACCTGGGTGTGCCCCAGCAGGTTTATTCGCTGCACACCAACCAGGCCCAGGATAAACAACAAAGACTTTATCTGGCCGAAGATACCGCTGTTTTAACGATGAAATTCACCGACACTTTTATCGGTAACCTGATTGCGTCCCGTCGCAGGGGAATCGGTAAAGGGCAGGAATTTTTACGGCTTTACGGCAAAGAAAAAACTGTCACGGTAAGCCGGACGCTCCTGACAGTTGCAGACGGTATGGGTGAAATTTGCGAGCAGACTAAATATAATGACGACCGGATAAGCTGCATGATGGAACTTTTGCAGAATTTTGCCGTGAGTATATTATCACCCGATAATAACCGTCTTTGCAGCAGCAGTAGGGAAAATCTTAAAAATATGGCGGTAATGGAATCGGCGTATCTTTCGGCCCGTACGGGTTTTCCAGAGGAACCGGCCAGGATTTTGCACATGCCTTCGGGTGCCGCGGGTATGGCGGCAGGTGTCGGGGCGGTCCTGCTCACCAAATGGGGCAA
>CAYVXS010000531.1:0-2784 GCA_964454885.1 uncultured Pirellulales bacterium | reverse complement strand
TGCAGGTAAACGGGGTAAATGTCCCGGTTGTGGTCAAACCATTACAATCCCTGCAATCAAAGGGCCTTCGGATAAAAGCTTGCAGTTAAACTCTGTCGAGCAACCTCATAGCGAGCAAAAAGAAACAGAAACTGAAATCAAAAAACCCCCTCCATTTAATAAATCAAAAAGTGTAGAAAATGTGTTTCGAGCGGGTGATATCATGGTGATGCAAAGAAATGCTCTCCTGCCGGACAGATGTGTGAAGACGAACGACACAGAAGATCTTAGGCTTAAGAAAATAACTCTCAGATGGCACTCTCCGTGGATTTATCTCACTATCTTTGCAGGTCTGCTGGTATATGTAATTGTAGCCTTAATATGCACTAAAAAGGCTACAATAGATGTTTCGGTGAGCCGAAGGATTCTTACAAGACGCCAGATATTTGTTTTAATAACATGGTTGTGTGTTTTCCTGGGTATTGTTGCTTTTGTATATCCAATTGTTGCAATGGACTCAATTTCAAACACGGATAATATTGGTTTGATAATTTTGTTCTCTGTTTTAATGTTTATCACAGCAGCCATAGTGTATGTAATTGGTGGAAGGATTATAACTGCATCGAAAATCGATGATTACTACATCTGGATCAAGGGTGTTAATTCGGAGTATCTCAACGAGCTTCCTCAGATTCAATATGGTTACGTTGGTGCTCCGGCAGCAAGCAAAAAATGTAATCAATGTGGAAACAATGTTTCAGTTACGGATAAGTTTTGCTGGCGTTGCGGAGTGAATCTTCAATAATCAGGTTCATAGAATAATAGTGAACTTTCGGCTCGATGTTATAAAAGAAAAGTTTTGTTATTGAATATATTTGTTTCAATTCCATCCACTTCACTCACTATGTTCGCTTAGTGGCTGCCACCCGCCACTGAACAGGATTGAGAAAAATCCTATTTTTCGACCAATATTCACCCTACTCTATGCGTATTATATTTAGAGGTTCGTATTTCGATGTTATAGCAGCGAGTTTTTAAATTGATAAACAGGGTTACCTATTAATATAAATAAAAAAAACAAAATAAATGATAACCATCCCCGATTAAAATAAAATATTAGTCAGAGATAGTTAGTTATATAAAATCAAGTAACAAACAAGGAGATATATCTCTTGATCATACCATACCAAGCAGCATCGGCAAAAATCTTTATAGGGGAAACAGTTAATAAAACAATTATAATATTAGGGATGGTAGGGCTGCTGATAATGTAAGTGTTTTTTAATATCGATTATTGTCAGCCGAGTTTCATTTGGTAAAAGACAGGAATTTTTCGGCGAGTAATTTTGTATATTTGCCGGGCTTGCCGTTTCCTATAATGCAATCATCGAATTTTACTATGGGGACAATATCTTTAGTAGTTACGGCGATAAAAAGTTCGTCCGAATTTTTTGCCTGATCCGGGGTCAGCGACTTTTCGATTATTTCCAATCCGATATCTTTGCAGGCCTTGATTACGTATTTACGTGTAATCGAAGGCAGGATGTTGGCAGTAAGAGGAGCGGTCTGTAATTTTTCCCCAATGATTGCAAAAAACGCCGAGCCGGCGCCTTCGGTTATCAGACCGTTTTCATCGACGAGAATCGCTTCGTCACAACCTTTCTGTTCGGCATCCCGGCGGGCGAGAACATTAGGCAGGAGATTCAGGGACTTGATATCGCATCTTTTCCACCGCCAATCAGGATGAGTTGAAACAGCGATTCCTTCGTTTGTTGCGCGGGTGTCATCTTCGACCTCCGTGACGGTCATAAAGAAATTCGGCTCTAAAGAATCGTCCCATACATGACTTCGCAGGGCCGAACCCCGGGTTATATGAAAATATATCTTGGCGTTTGGAATACCGGCCGCATCGAAGGCCTTGAGGATTTTGGAACGTACCTCGTTAATATCGATGCCTGTTATTTGAATCGCGGCCAGGCTTTCGGCGAATCTTTGCAAATGCTCCTCGAGGGCGAAAATCCTGCCGTTGTAGCTGCGTATCACTTCATATACTCCGTCACCGAAAAACAGCCCGCGGTCGAGGTATGCCGGTTCGAGTTTCTCCAAAGGGACGATTTTGTCCTGTACCAGAGCTATCTGCATAGAACTTGTCCTATTCGGTAAGTCTTTTGTATATAATATGTTACGTCAATTTATTTGAATCACTCTTAAATTAAATTTATTCTTATGCAATATCTGTTCGGGCACTATTTTATAATGCGTTATTTCATGTAAGGCAATAGGATACAAAAATATGTGATAATTTGCTTTACAAAAATCAATGAATATGTAAAATGCACGCTTTATCCTGAATTTTATTCGAGTAATTACCGGGAGTTTTCGGATGTATGCAGTAATTGAACAAGGTTCGAAGCAATATAAGGTCGCCGAAGGCGATTGTTTGAATATCGATTTGGTTGATGTAAAGGCCGATGCCAAAAAAATCGAGCTGGATAAGGTGCTGCTCGTAAATGACGGCAAAAATGTCAAGGTCGGCACCCCGTTCGTAAAAGGGGCGAAAGTGATTGCCTCTTTCAAAACTACGGCCGAAGAGGCGGTTGTCAAAGACAAAAAGCTTTATCCGATGCACTTTAGAAGGCGTAAAAATAGCAAAAAGCGGATAGGGCATCGCCAGAAATATCTCCAGGTGGTAATCGATAAAATCAAGGCCTGAAAGAAGTCTTTCCTATCCCCACTTACAAACTGAGCCTTTAATAATTTCTTCGGAGCGATCACACCATTGCTCCGGGCCGTTCCGTACAAAAT
>CAYVXS010000530.1:0-2784 GCA_964454885.1 uncultured Pirellulales bacterium | reverse complement strand
CCTTCGGGATGAAGATGCCACCCTCGGAGGTAAAAAAATGCAAAACAAAGCCAATTTTAATTTGGGTAATTTAGTGTAAGCTCTTTGATATAAAAAGATTATAAGAAAAATAGCAATTTCGGGTATTTTACTGACAGAAAAACAAAGCCAATTTTTGATTAGTCCTCGGACCCCTGGCCTGAGTGAAGTCGAATGGCTGCTCTGGGGGTGAAAAACTGCTGTTTAGAACCTTATTGTATATCCGATATATAATTGATGACATATTTCAACTTGAAAACCAAGCCGTGCCCGTTTTGTGCTGAGATAATTCAGGCCCGTGCGATGAAGTGCCGGTTCTGCGGCGAATTTCTCAATACGGCCAAGGCCCGGGCACTGCAGGCCGAAGCTGAGGCCCAGGCGGATTTGCCCGACGGTGAGGACGGCCAAATCGATGCCAGCGTAATGTTTGCCGGCCGGCCGTCGCTTTTTGGTCTGATACCGACGGTGATTAAAGGTCTTATAATGCTCGTCATTTTAGGATTGTTCATTAAGTTTCCTATTGAAAATATGATCAACAATCATTTCGGTTTGAGCTTCAGCGAGGAGCTGGCTATAACAATCGGCCGATACAGGGAGATCACCGGTTGGGCGCTCGGCGGAGTTGTTATCTTTGGGATTTTATACAAGGCGTTTTATCTGAAGATGATGTATTACGAGGTCTCCGCCGATAGGATCGAATGGAGCCGGGGGATACTCGATAGGCGGGTTGATAATCTGGATATGTTCCGCGTGATTGATTTGAAACTTCGTCGGAGTATTATCGATTGCGTCTTCGGTATCGGCTCGGTGGAGTTGGTGACGACCGACAAATCGGATCCGGAGTTTGTTTTTGAGAAGATTCGGCACTGCCGCGAGCTTTACGACGTTATCAAAAGGGCCAGCCTCGAAGCCGACCGCCGAACCGGCGTTGTCCACCTCGAATAAGCTATAGGGGATGTTTTTCGTGTGATATCAATCTACTCTTCAGGCTTACCCCGCCGGGGGCGGAAAAGCCGCCGAGTTTGCCGTCGCTGCGGATGATGCGGTGGCATGGGATAATAAGCGGCAGCGGATTTCTGGCAAGTGCGTTGCCAACCGCCCTGCCGGCAGCGGACCTGCCGGCTTTTTTAGCCAATCCGGCATAAGTTATTGTTTGGCCGAATTTAATAGTCCGACAGGTAGTTAATACCCGGCGGGAAAATCCGCGAAAACCGTTGAGCGAAACGGGAATGTCTGCTCCGAAGTTGACATTGTCACCGTCAAAATAGGCAATTATCCTTTGTTGGAGGTTTTTGAAGAAGGATTTGTCATATTTGGCATCCGGCAGATTTTCCAGAATTCGGGATTTGATTTTTCCACGCTCCGGCATGGGAAGGTGTGTTCGGTATAAACCGGAGTCAGTCCCGGCCAGGCCGAAATATCCCCATTTTGTCCGGAAGATTGAATATTTCATGGTTTTTTGCATTTTTCACCAAATTACATGCCAATTATATAATCTAATACGCAAATTAATTGACGCAAGGGCAAAATTTTGTTAGATATATTAGTTTTTACAAAAATGGGCCCATTAGTTGAGTTGTAAGCTTTGTTAATATGTCGCTTGAAGAACTGAGAAATAAAATAGATGAAATCGACCATCGACTTGTGCAATTGCTCAATGAGCGTGCGCGAGTTGTAGTCGAGGTAGGTAAGCTCAAGAGTAAAACCGACAAGCCCATATATGCGCCGGATCGGGAAAAAGCTGTCCTTGAAAAAGTTACGAAGGCCAATACCGGCCCGCTGCCGGACAAATGTCTTGTTGCCGTCTGGCGGGAGATGATGAGCGGCTCGTTTTTTTTGGAAAGGCCTTTGCGAATCGGTTATCTCGGCCCGGGCGGCAGCTTCAGCCATACCGCGGCGATGCTCAAGTTCGGCCAGAGCGTAGAATATGAGCCGCTGACGGATATCGCAAGTATATTCGACGAGGTCAGCAAGGGACATTGCGACCTGGGTCTTGTCCCGGTCGAGAACACTATGGGCGGCGGCGTAATAGAGACCCTTGATGCGCTGATAGATTCGGACGTCAAAGTTTGTGCCGAGGTCCTGATGGCGATACATCATAATCTTCTGGCGAATTGTTCGCTTGACGAGATCGAGTTGATATATTCCAAACCGGAGGTATTCGCCCAATGCAGGAAATGGCTCAGCGCCACTTTCAAGGACGCCCAGACCGTCGCCGTGGCATCCACCGCCAAGGCGGCTCAAATGGCTGCGAATGAACCCAGGACCGCTGCGATAGGCTCTCGTATCGCCGCGGAACTGTACGGATTGAAAGTGGTTTATGAAAATATCGAGGATATTGCAAATAATGTCACCAGGTTCCTGATCATAGGCCGGGAAGACGCAAGGCGCACCGGCGAAGACAAAACTGCTATTTTGTTCAGCACCGCTCATAAGGCCGGTGCGTTGGCTGATGTGCTCGATATTTTCAAGAAATACGAAATCAACCTGACCAATATCGAGTCCAGACCCAGCAAGAAAAGGCAGTGGGAGTATTATTTCTTCATGGATTTTCTGGGGCACAGGACGGATAAGAATATTCAGGAAGGACTGGAAGAATCGCGTAAACACTGCCTGCAGCTTTCTATATTGGGCAGCTTCCCGAGGGCGACGGAATTGCTTTAACCGAAATTTGTGATTTTGAGTTTGTTGTTCGTCCGGGATGAACGAACAAAACTTTTTTAGGAGTATTGTATGAGAAAGCCGTTTGTAGCAGGCAACTGGAAG
>CAYVXS010000529.1:0-2789 GCA_964454885.1 uncultured Pirellulales bacterium | reverse complement strand
CGAGGTCCAAAAAGCGGTTATGACGGTTTTGAAATCGATGACTTTGCAAAGTCTTCTTGACAAATCAAAACACAATAAAAACCTGCATTATCAGATATAGGATTCCAAAATGGCAAAGGGCAAATTAACAAATGAAAAAATGAAAGAACTGGTCGAGAATATCATCCAAACGTATAAAGGTGACATCGGGATAAACTTTATAGATGCCTCCAATCTTCCGGCAAGGGAAAAAATACTTGAAATACTCGATCTGTTTACCGAGATGCTTTTTCCCGGATATACCGGTAAAAGAGATATCACACAAACAAATATCAGTTTCATTGTCGGTGATATTGTTTGCCAGATATACACGGAACTATGCGAACAAATAGAACGTGCATATATGTACGCGTGCAGAATCAGAGAATGTGACGATTGTGACTGCCCGACAAAAGCGGAGAATGTGACACAGCATTTGTTAACGCGCCTGCCGGAAATAAGGCAATTGCTCAAGGGGGATGTCGGTGCCGCATTTGACGGTGATCCCGCCGCGCAATCTTATGAAGAAATAGTGATAAGCTATCCCTGCATAACGGCAATAGCCACATATCGCATTGCTCACGAATTATATCTTCAGGACGTGCCTTTAATACCGCGAATTATGAGCGAATGCGCACATTCCAGGACCGGTATCGATATTCATCCGGGAGCACAAATAGGAAAGAACTTTTTCATCGATCACGGCACAGGCGTTGTTATCGGCGAAACCACAATCATCGGCGATAACGTCAAAGTATACCAGGGAACAACGCTCGGAGCGATGAGTTTCCCAAAGGATGAAAGAGGACAAATCATCAAAGGAATAAAAAGGCATCCGACAATCGAGGACAACGTAACAATATACGCAGAGGCCACAATATTAGGTGATATAACCATCGGGAAAAATGCCGTCATCGGTGGTAATGTCTGGGTCAAAGAACCGGTGCCGGCCGGTGTCACTGTGACGACGGCGAATGCGGAATTGGTTTACAAAAAAAATAACAAAGGATAGTATCACTCTCAGGAGAATGGATTGGTTGAATTAAACGAAAAAATCAGGAACTTAAAGCAACGGCTCAAAGCCGTGATACTTGCGCACAATTATCAGCCGGGTGAAATACAGGACATGGCGGATTTTACCGGTGACTCTCTGGGCCTGAGCATTAAAGCATCTGAGACGGACGCCGAGACAATCGTATTCTGCGGGGTTTATTTTATGGCGGAAACCGCCGCAATCCTTTCACCTGGAAAAACCGTCCTGCTGCCGGAAAAACATGCGGGCTGTCCGATGGCTGATATGATAACCGCAGAGCAATTGAGAGATCTGAAGAAAAAACATCCCGATGCATTGGTCGTTTGTTATGTGAATAGTACCGCCGAGGTCAAGGCTGAAAGCGATTACTGCTGCACCAGCGCCAACGCCGTTGCTTTAGTTAATTCATTACCGGCGAATAAGAAGATCATTTTCGTACCTGATAAGTATCTCGGAGGATTCGTTGCCGAAAAAACGTCCAGAGACATCATACTTTGGCCCGGCTATTGCCCTACACATGTGTGTATAACCGAAGACGATATAAAAAAAGCTAAAGCCGGGTTCCATGGTGCGATAGTTATGGCACATCCCGAATGTACGGAACCGGTTAGAAAACTCTCGGATCAAATACTCAGTACCAGCCAAATGCTCCGTTTCGTAAAAAAAAGCGATGCAAAACGATTCATTATAGCAACCGAGACGGGAATCATACATTCGCTAAAAAAACAAAATCCCGAAGCCGAATTCATTGCAGCCGGCCGAAAGGCGATTTGTCCTAATATGAAAAAAATTACACTGGAAAAAGTATTCTGGGCAATGGAAAATTCGGCCGAGGGAGGAACAAAATACAACGTTACGGTTCCCGAAGAGATAAGGATAAAAGCAAAAAAGGCCCTCGACAGGATGATCGAGGTTCTGCCTGCGAAATAATTATGATAGGTGTGGATAACAATTCGATAGGTATCGTACAGACGAAGACAATGCGTGTCGTTGAGCAGGGGAGACCTTTAAATCTGGAATGCGGCAAAACACTGGCCCAGATTGACGTAGCCTATGAGACATACGGTCGTCTTAACGACACTGGTGACAATGCGGTTTTGATTTGTCACGCGCTCAGTGGCAATGCCCATGTTGCCGGACGTAATAACGCCGACGATAGAAAACCCGGCTGGTGGGACAATATGGTCGGACCGGGCAAAGGTATCGATACGAATAAATACTTTATTGTTTGCTCGAATTTCTTAGGCGGCTGCAGCGGTACGACGGGGCCATGCTCATTGAATCCGGCAACAGGAAGACCCTACGGCCTGGACTTTCCAATCATTACCATAGCCGATATGGTCAGAGTTCAAAAACTCCTGCTGGATAAGCTCGGGATAAAAAAGCTGTTGGCCGTGATTGGCGGCTCAATCGGTGGTATGCAGGTCCTTCAGTGGACGATTGAGTATCCTGAATTTGTAAAATCCGCCATTCCGATTGCTACAACAACGCACCTTGGCGCCCAATCCATTGCGTTCGATACCGTTGGAAGAAATGCGATATTGGGAGACTCGAATTTCTACAACGGGAAATATGATAATGAAAAAGGTCCCGACAGAGGTCTGGCGATCGCACGAATGATCGGACACATAACATATCTGTCCGAAAAAGGAATGCGGGAAAAATTCGGGAGGCAGTTACGAAACGGGAGCCGCTATAACTACGATTTCAATTCCGAATTTGCCGTCGAGACATATCT
>CAYVXS010000528.1:0-2802 GCA_964454885.1 uncultured Pirellulales bacterium | reverse complement strand
GCCCTCGGCCATGAGCTCGGGCCGAATGGAGCGGAGCCGAACGGGTTAAAACATAACAAAAACATTCCATATTTAGCCGCCGGGCTTGCCCGGCGGGAAAAACCCGGCTTTGTAAGACGGAGTTTATCCTGAGCGAAGTTGAACGGGCCGCTGTAAAAAAATGCAAAACAAAGCCAATGTTAAAATAGGCAATATGGTATAAGTTCTTTAACGACAAGTAAATAGGTGGAAATCCTCATAATCCGTGAAATCGGCGGTTAAAAAACAAAGCAAATTTAACAACAGAATCCAGAATACAGGAGACAGAAGCCAGAAGGAAAAATGAAAAACAAAGCCGATTTTGTTCGTTTGCTGTTTTTCGCTTGTGAGACGGCGGCTCGGTTGGTAACATCCTTCTTTCTGGAAATGCAGGTCAATTTGAATGTATCAACAGATATAATCCATATTTATGAGGGAAAAAATGGCTAAGGTCGTCAAGTACAACGAAATAAAATCCCCCGAATCGTGTCGTTATGACGGGATGTCTTTGGGCGAAGTTATGTTGAGGCTCGATCCGCGGGATGTTCCAACCGCCAGAGTCCGGGATAATATCAGAATATCCCAGGGCGGCGGAGAAACAAATGTCTCCTGCGGCCTCGCTTATACATTCGGTTTGCGAACTGCGGTTTTGACTGCTCTGGTTGATGATCCTGTTGGGCAGAATATTAGAAACCAGATGAGGGAAGCGGGTGTCGATACGAGTAAAATCATCTGGTGGAATACGAAGAACGATGGATCGAGATATTCGACCGATAAAAAGGGCACGATATCTAACGGAGTGAATTTTACATACAACGGCGCCGGAATACTGCCGTCCGATACGACGTACTATCGCGGCAACAGTGCAGCAAGATTGCTTGAGCTGGGCGATTTCGATTTCGAAGAATTATTCGGCAGGCAGGGCGTCAGGGTCTTCAATACCGGGGGGATTTTGACTTTGATTGGCCCAAAAACAGGAGACCTTGCCATCGAAGCCGCCCGCAAAGCCGCTGAACATGGCACATTCGTTAGTGCCGATCTTAATTACCGTTCGAAGGTCGAGCCGGACAAGAACAAAGCAAGGGCGATTAACAAAAAGCTCGCTCCTCATTTAGGTATGCTTGTCGGTAACGATTCCGACCTGGCCGATGCACTTGGTTATGAAACGAAAGCACCTAAAAACGCCCCTTATAACGAGTGGGTGCAAGCTTATAAACAAACTGTTCAACAGGTGGCGAAGGATTTGCCCAATTTGAGCCTGATTGGAACTCAATGGCGGGGCGCTCATAACGCGGATTTAATTAGCTGGTGTGCGGTTTTGTACGATGCACTAAACGGCGTTTTTTACGAAGCGCCCGTTAGAGAAAATGTCCCTATCAAAGACCGAACGGGAGGCGGAGATTCTTTCGCTTCCGGCGTCCTGGCGGCTTTGCTCAATGGTAATGACCTGGCGACTGCGGTCAACTGGGGTGCCGCACACGGTGTTTTGGTGCAGGAAACTCCGGGCGATATTACCTGTGTCGATGAAAAGGCGGTTTTGGCGGAGGTCAACCGGGCGCTCAAAGGCGGTGGCGTAAAAGCCGTTCGATAAAAAGGTTCTTTAATATTCCAAATTATAAAAATATCCCCGGCGGGAGTCGAACCCACAACCTTTGGCTCCGGAGGCCAACGCTCTGTCCAATTGAGCTACGGGGACAAAAATGAATTCGATTGTATTATACCATAATGGTCTGCAAGTCAAGAATATAGACGTTTTTGTGGGGCTTTTCCGTTTTTTCTCTGATTTTAATGTCACGTATGAAAAGGTCGAAGGTACTTACTTATAGAGGCAGATTGCACAGGCCGGGATTGTTGGTTCATTGATGGCAATCGCCGGTCACGGATTTTTCCGCGTGAAAATCCTGCCTGAATATGCTATAATGAGCATTATTGTAGATTATGGATTGGAAGGTGGTTAGATGAAGTTATTTAGCTTGAGGCAAATCCGGTCGGTATTACTTCTAACTTTCGTATTTAGCTGGAGTTATGTTTGTGCCGAGCAAGCCGACTGGCAGCGGGAAAAAGTAGATTGGCTTGCAGGTCCCGGCGGACGAATTAAGGCAATACGCTATCCTGAAGGAAAGGATTTATTACATAAATCCACCGCCGATTCCAGGCTCTTTTCTCTGGAATCCGCAAAAACGCAGGCCTCGGGCAACAATGTCGATTCTCCCCCGATAGCCGGTTTTGTTCCCCAGATAGCCGTGGCGGTTACCGATAAGCGCTCGGATGATTTTGACTGGGTGGCTCAAACTCATATGTCGGTTGTGGGAAGTTACTTGACCGATACTCCGGAAACGGACTTTATTGTCGGCCTGTTCGATACGGGAGCTTCTACACATATCATCAGCTATGACGGTGCCAATCGTACCGGTATCTATGATTCCGATTTAGTGACATCGAGCACTGTTGAAATTGTCGGTGCTGTAAATTCGGTTTTTGGCGGAGTTAGTCAACCGCTGGCAGTGTTTATCGACGGTCTGGCAGCAATTGATCCTGAAACGATGACGGTGGATGACTCCAATATGGTCGGACAAAGCAATGTCTCCATCATTGTCGGACAGGAACCGTCGTTCGGTGCTCCGGATTTGCCGACCGCTATCGGCTCGCCGATGAGTGTGAACTTCGTAACGGCTATTTTCAACGATAATCAGATTTCCGTTACTTATGACGGTAATAATTATACGTCACCTGATATACGGTTTTACGACCACTACGATTCCCGGATTCCGGAATACGCCGATA
>CAYVXS010000527.1:0-2814 GCA_964454885.1 uncultured Pirellulales bacterium | reverse complement strand
AGTTACTTAGACGTAATTTATCCCGTATGACGCCCGGATATATGAAACTCAACCGCAGTTGTTACTCTCTTATTCGCCCGTTGAATCATATCCTGGATCCCACAGGTGCCTCTACAGACCGTAAATATATTACCGGTCATAACACCTTTTATGGACAGTTTATACGTACTGTTGTTATATTTTCCTACAAAAGTACGCTAAAACATTTGGAACATCATACATTTGTTTTATATATATTCTCCGAAAAAACTAAATAGCCGGTTTATACAACATAATATCATCCACAAGCAAAATACCCTCGCTTCCGGTCGCACCGGTTCTTTCCAAACCGATTACAAGCTGTGTGATATTTGTCAGGCTGATATTAAAGTCCGCCAGGGGTATCTCTGCACTTTGCCATTGAGCCTGTGTCAAATCAACACTACTTATAACCAGCTTGGAGTTGTTCAGCTTGACATACAACTGCTCCGTGCCGGCATTGTTCGGATCACCGTAGAACCACAAAACCAGTGTATCAGGGGCGCCAATAGTCCAATCACTGCCGATTGACAGTTTGCTCGTGCTTGCTGTCACTTCAGACTTACTTGCAGCACTATTGTCGTATATTAGCGGAGCCGACTGTTTGCCCCCATGAACAATAGCGGTTTCCATGGATGCGCCTAATACGTAACCCATAGTTGAGCCGTTGGCTGAGGGATTATCATATCCATCTATCCACGTATCATACACCAGGTTGCTGCCTGCCTCGCCTGTGGGGATGTCATTGTAGGACTCGAAATCATCCACAACAAGATATTCCTGAGTCGAGAAACTCCACGTATCACCCGTCCGGACTGACGGTGTCTCGGCATTATTGACCTCGTCAACCCGCCAGAAGTAATTTCTTCCCAGATCGAGTGATAACGGATCATAACTTGCCTGAGAAACTGTCACAACAGGGGCGGTTCCGTTCAAAACAGCGTCCTGGTCTGTGCTGATATACACCTGATGTTCGGCCGCTTCTCTGCCCGGCACCCAGCTCAAAGCGGAATCTATAGCAACATCAATTGCCCCGTCTTCCGGGCTGGGATTTCTTGCATCGACGGGTATGTACAGGAATCTCACTTCGCTCAGACCGTACTTGTTAAAGAAGTCGGCGCCGCCACCATAGTTGTTGTTGGCGATGACCTTGACATATTTAGCATCTGCGCCGTCAAAAGGTACGGTCGTATTGGCCGCATAACCCGCCGTACCGGGCGCCTGGTTCAATTCGGAGACATTTGCCTGCGCCCACGTAACGCCGTCTGTAGAGTACTCTATCGTCACTTCTTTAATTCCGTACAGTGAAAGAATCGAATCACCGTTATAGTTCCAGACAAGCATCTCATACAGTTTATAGGGCTTATCGAACTCATACTGTATCCAGGCCGAACCCGGCTCACCTGCGGAGCTGAGCCACATATCAGTCGCATTGATTGAGTGCAGGTCATTTGCGTCCAGTCCCGAGCCGTCGATGGTTTTTTCCGGCCCCTGACCAGTTGACTGGCTGGAAGCGGTTGGAATTATGTTCGCGGCCGGGATGGCAAAGGCGAAAGATTCGACTGTAAAACTCCAGATGTCACCTTTAAAGACAGTACTATCCGGTGGAGCATTCACTTCATCTACTCGCCAGAAATAGGTCTGACCATATTCAAGACTGCCGGGATCATAATAGTTAGCATCCTGTGCCGGACTGACCAGCAGAGGGCTGCCCGTATCGGCGTCATTGACATCGTCAAAGCTGGTGCCAAAATAAACATCGTGTGTATTAGCGTACATTCCAGGCGTCCAGGCCAGAACAGTACTAATCGGTACATCTATTTCGCTATTGGAAGGATACGGAGCAATAGCATTAGGTGCAGAACCCATTACGATAATAACGGTTCCAAAAACACTTGGATTCTGCCATGCATCGTTTGTCGTCGAAGACCAGTCAAGCTGGCTATCTCGGCCACCGCCATCGTCATCATCGTTAATCTGTGCTTCAAATCCCATTAAGTCGCCTATGGCCGGCCTTCCATTCGGATAGAGAATGCTCCAGGGGATCCTGGCTTCAACGTTATACCCGGTGCTGGTAAGCGCAAAAGCACGGTCGATACCGTCCAGGGAGCTCCCATGGTCCGCTCCGAGTGTGCCGAGTATGGGATCTGCAGGATCCCAGCCAAAACGATACTGGAAGTGATTATCACCATAGGTTGTTGCTTTTGTATTGCCGGCATCAATAAAAATTTCTACACTATCATCATTATATTTGTCGCCGAGAGTAGTAGAATCACCAACCAAAGCATCATCATTTACTTCGAAGAAAACATAGAGATATTGACTGTCCCAATAAGCCCTCCAACTGCCGGAACAATCGGCATCCGAGGAAGCGGCTTGTATAGCATTTGCTATCATATGTTCGTCTGTGTATAACCACGTACTTTCCATTTGACCATCTATAATTATCGCGGAGCTAGCCATTGGAATCTCAGCATCTGCATCCTGAGCAGATGTATAAGAGGCACTACTTAATAAAAGAACACAACAAATCAAAAAATAAATTTTTCTGCACATAATAATCCTCCTTTTAAAAATTAAACGTGTTTCATTAATTCTGGCGTTCGTATTCGCATCCAGTAATACACCATCTTCTCTGGAAGTAATCTCCAGAGTGTATATACCAGTCACCCTTGTCCATTCTACTTCTGTGCAACATCCTGACTACTATGAACAATATAAAATATCCCAGTACCAGTCGGCTACGCCAATTTTATATACACCATCCTGAACTGTAATCGTATATCCGGCTACACC
>CAYVXS010000526.1:0-2823 GCA_964454885.1 uncultured Pirellulales bacterium | reverse complement strand
TTCCATGCGGCAGGGGGTCTGGCTTATCGGATTAATCGCCGCCGCCTATACCGTCTGGGGAGGACTAAAAGCAGTCGCATGGGCTGATTTGTTCCAGGGATGCGGCTTACTTATCGGCGGCATTATAATATTCTTCTTAGGCCTAAAGGCCTGCGGGGGATGGGAACAATTCTCATCCACCAATGCAGACAAACTTCACATGGTGCTTCCCGCCGGTCACGAAGGGCTGCCCTGGACGGGGGTATTTTCCGGGATGTGGATTGTTATATTGTATTACTGCGGCTTAAACCAGTTTATTGTCCAGCGTAACCTGGCGGCAAAAACCCTTCGTGACGGCCAGTTGGGTGTCATTTTAGCAGGAGCCCTTTGGTTGATAGTGCCGTTTGCGATTGTGATCCCGGGGATAATGTCTTACGAGCTTTATGGAAGTCAGATGAGTAGAACAGACGAGGCATTTCCGTTGTTAATTCGTAATCTGATTCCAAATGGACTGCGAGGATTCATGTTTGCAGCGATTGCCGGG
Organism: uncultured Pirellulales bacterium; assembly: GCA_964454885.1. Lineage (GTDB taxonomy): Bacteria > Planctomycetota > Phycisphaerae > Sedimentisphaerales > Anaerobacaceae > JAFGPS01. The sequence goes on along the minus strand of CAYVXS010000526.1, from coordinate 2,300 downwards.
GCGGTCATCAGCTCTTTGGCGTCGATGCTCAATTCCGCTTCAACAATTTTCACGATTGATCTTTATAATCGAATGATTGATAGAAATGCTTCCCAGAAACGGTTAGTGCTTCTGGGTCGTATTATGACGATGGTTTTTTTAGTCGCGGGCTGTCTACTGGCGCCTATACTGGATGATCCTAAATTCGGCGGAGTTTTTCAGTATATCCAGCAGTTTCAGGGATATATCTGGCCGGGTGTCGTGGCCGCTTTTGCATTCGGGATGCTGGTTACCAGTGCTCCGGGGCTTGCCGGTGTAGTGGCACTCATCGCCGGGCCGGTTATATATGGATTGTTCCAGAAGTTTGCACCTGACTTGCATTTTCTCATACAGGTTGCCGTGACATTCCAGCTTGTACTGATGCTCATGGGACTTATTACACTTTGGAAGCCTCTTGATGAGCCGAGAAAACTGCCTGTCCGGGAGGATATCGAAGTAAAGACAATGCCATCGGTTAAAATCGTCGGTGGCTTAGTATTGGTAGCAGTTGCTGTTTTTTATTTGATTTTCTGGTAGGTAAATAAGACATGAGAACATTAAATAAAATACTGTTGATTTTCGCCTTTATAATTCTTTTTTTAACCGCATTTTCCTTTGCACAGGAAGAAACTGCTTCGCATATTTTAAGAATCAAAGCAGCGGCCGGGCCTTCCGAAATTCTTCAGGGACATTTGAAGATGGGAACGCCGACCGGCCCCGATGGTATAAGCTACGGTGTTAATTCCCTGTATTTCACTCGCAACGACCGGCCATGGCTGCCGGTAATGGGGGAGATTCATTACGCACGTGTGCCTAATGAATATTGGGAAGATTCGATACTGGCCATGAAGGCCGGCGGTATTGATATAGTTTCCACGTACGTATTCTGGATTTTCCATGAGGAGATTCAGGGTCAATACAATTGGGATGGGGATTGCAATTTACGTCGTTTCATAGAGCTTTGCCGCAAACATGATATGCCTGTCTGGTTGCGAATTGGACCATGGTGTCACGGCGAGGCCCTCAACGGCGGATTCCCCGACTGGCTTGGTAAGGTCTGTAAACCCAGGAGTATGGACCCGGCGTATTTCGAACAGGTCAGGCGATGGTACACGGCCGTTGCCGGTCAGGTCGATGGGCTTTATCATAAAGACGGCGGACCTGTCATCGGTATTCAGTTCGACAACGAGTTCGGCCATGTCGGCGGTAGCGGTGGTGAGCCGTATATTCTCAAGTGCAAGCAAATCGCCCTCGAACTGGGAATGGACGTCCCCTATTACTCAGTGACTGGCTGGGGCGGCGCATGGGTCCCGCAGGACGAGGTGCTTCCCGTACAAGGCTCGTACGTCGATCCGTTCTGGGCTGAAGGGACGGAGCAATTACCCCCATTCGATGAGCTGCTTTTTTCGGATTTGATAAGTCTCGTCATAAATACCAACGTTGCGAGTGACATGGTGACCGATCGCGTCAGGCAGCAGAGGTGGCGATACGATCCATCCCGTTATCCTTATGCCACGGCGGAGTTAGGCGGTGGTATGCACCATAAAATCCTCCGGCGTCCGACCCTGGATTCGAGAGATACAGAAGCAATGGCCCTTTGCCGATTGGGGGAGGGGGCCAATATGATAGGTTATTATATGTATCACGGTGGTTCCCAGCCGCTGGGGCAAACCGGGCGTCTCGTAGAAGGTGACATGCCGCTTGTTTCCTATGATTTCCAGGCTCCTCTTCAGGAATTCGGGAAAACCAACGCCTCTTATTATGCTCTCAAACAATTGCACCAGTTCATCCAGGATTTTGGAAGCGACCTTGCTCCAATGTCACCGACCCTACCCGAAGACAGACCGGAAGCTGCGGACCCGAACATACTTCGATATGCCCTGCGTTCGAAAGAAAGTAGCGGATTTTTATTCTTTAACAACCACCAGCGTTATCTGGATATGCCCGCTCGGGAGAATATACAATTTGCCGTGACACTCGAAGATAAAGAGCTGGTTTTCCCCGAAAAGCCCTTTACGATTCCATCGGAAATTATCGGTATATTTCCTGTTAATATGCCGATAGCGGATGCGACATTAGTTTATACAACAGCTCAGCCGTTAATGCGATGGCGTGACGACGACGTTACTCGATTAGTTTTAACACATTTACCCGGAATTGAACCACAGCTTCACATTAACGGGATAAATGAAATCGCTGATAAAACCGCCCAGATATGTCGTATGGCAACTAAAAATGGTGCAAAAATTGAAATCCTGCTGCTGTCTGAACAAGAAAGCCTC
>CAYVXS010000525.1:1261-2824 GCA_964454885.1 uncultured Pirellulales bacterium | reverse complement strand
ACTGCTTCTATGACGAAAAAGGCGCGGTCGGCCGCCGCTACAGAAGACAGGATGAGGCCGGTACTCCCTTCTGCCTCACCGTTGACGGCCAGACAAAAGAAGACAACACCGTCACCGTCCGCGAGCGTGACTCAATGGAGCAGAAAAGAATCTCCGCCGACCAACTGCTCAGCTACCTGCGCGAAAAACTGGACATCTGACCGGGCAAAACCAAAAAAAATGAAGAAAACCACTCTCCTATGCGTTTTTATTAGAAGAAGAATAGGAGCACTGAAATGAGAAAATTGTACCTGTCCAGAAAAGATAAAAAGATTTTTGGCGTCTGCGGTGGGATCGGCCAAACTTATGACATCGACCCTACATTAGTCCGGCTGGTAGCGGTTTTCTTATGCCTGTCAACCGGGATAATACCCTTGCTTCTGACCTACATCATAGCCTGGGTAATAGTCCCGAAAGAACCGACAATATAGATAAGTATCAACTAAACCAGGTATGCAAGAAACAGGATCTTTAAAACCATACTAATTATCTGAAATTAATACTTATATTTGTTAAATATAAAATAGTTGTTATTCAGATAGATAGCAATATCTGAATAACTGTCTGTAGTCGGATCATACATTTATTGCTTATTCTTCAATATCTTCGTATTCTTTATCTATCTCCTTTGCAATTTCTATCAATTCTACTGCATGATTTCTCATAAATTCCCAATATACCCTTGCATCCTTGCTAGTCATGGTTGATTTTCCAGATTTTGTATTTGAAAAATAATCTTCAAGACGTTTCAAAGCAAATTTTGTATCTTCGTATTCATATTTGATTGAATCATAAGTATCCAAACTTATTCCTCTTTTCGAAAGAGCATTTAGAAAGTTTTGGATTGCTTTTTTGATCATATCAATATCAGCCAATGCCATTTCTATTGGGTGGTGCAATGGGCTCGAAATACTTTCAGACATACTGCCACAGTGATATCTCATATCGTAACCAAATGAATCTACAAGTTTCTCATTCTTGAATTTCATTTTATGTTCCACCTCTTCCTTTTTAAGATACTTAACTACTTCCTGTAGAACTTCCGTAAGATATCTTCGTTGTTCATGAATACAATCATATATCGACACTATTTTTGTTTCGAATCTGCCGTCACTATGGTCGGTTAACAACTCAAAGCCTTTTACATCCAAAGATACTCTAATAATCCGATGGAAAGATAAGGTATGCCCAGTTTTTTTCTTGGAAGGGTGTCCGATGCTTTCGTTTCTTATTTCTCTAATCTTTTTAATGTTCTGATATTTTCCATAATCTAACTTTATCTTCAAAGCTTCGCATAAGTTCTTAACTGCGTCTTGCTGAGCGTATAAACATTGCAGAACACCATAAGTTAATAGATACAGCTTTCCATGATCCATCTCATTACCAATAGATAAGAACGCATTAATAGCTAACTCAGTGTCTTCGATAACATCAATGCTTGAACACAATTGATACCAATGAGGTAGAATTTTTCGGATGTTATAAGCTTTCCTCGGCTTGGCGATGAGTTCTCGGATTTTACTT
>CAYVXS010000525.1:0-1251 GCA_964454885.1 uncultured Pirellulales bacterium | reverse complement strand
TATTAAGTACACTTTTTTTTACAATGTCTTATTGCCATGAGTTTAATGTTTTCTCATTTTACTCGAATTATCATCCTTTAGAATAATCTTTTATGAGCGAGCCGTTAAATAACAATAAAAATCTTTTCGATTCTTTGAAATTTTCTGACTTACAGGGTAAAATCCCTGCTTATGAATAATTTATACCATTGAAGAACATATTAGACGAATTTCAATGAATAATAAGAATAATGGGAATAATAATGTTAGAGAATACCTACATTTCTGAACTCAGAGAACACGATGGCAAAGAAGTTACATTAGCTGGCTGGCTCTACAAAGGCCGTTCGAGCGGAAAGGTTCAATTTTTAGTCCTTCGCGATGGCACCGGCTTGTGCCAGTGCATCGTTGAAAAAAGCAAAGTCCCCGAAGAGCTTTTCAGCCAATTAAAACACCTCGGCCAGGAATCGTCACTCTCTGTCACAGGAACAGTCCGGGCCGACGAAAGAAGCGTCGGCGGCTACGAATTAGCTGTAACCGATGCGAAGATTATTTCACCCGCCGATGGTTATCCTATCACGCCGAAATCGCACGGCATCGATTTTCTGCTCAGACATCGCCACCTTCATTTCCGTTCACAGCAGCAGTGGTGTATCGGAAAAATCCGCCACACTGTCATCGACGCCATCCGGAGATTTTTCAACGATAACGGCTTTACCCTTATCGATACCCCCATCCTCACCGCCACCGCCGGCGAAGAAGAACAATCACTTTTTGAAGTAGATTATTTCGGCTCACCGTTATATCTGAGTCAGACCGGCCAGTTGCATCTCGAATCGGCCGCCATGAGTTTCGGCAAGGTCTATTGCTTCGGCCCTACCTTCAGAGCTGAAAAAAGCAAAACTCGAAGGCATCTTACCGAGTTCTGGATGGTTGAGCCGGAGGTCGCGTTCATCGACCTTGACGGCATGCTCGAATTAGCGGAAAATTTCGTATCCTTCATTGTCGCACAAGTCCTGAAAAATAACAAAGCTGAACTCGAAACCCTCGAAGCCGACATCACCTCACTTGAAAAAATCAAGCCGCCTTTTTACAGATTAACTTACACCGAGGCCGTGGACATACTGACAAGCCAGAAGGCGCGGGACTTTCTCGCCGCCCAGTTAAAAGAATTCCAAAACCAAAAGCAGCAAATCGAATCCCGAATCGCCGAGCTTGAAACCGAGCAGGCCGGTAATATAAAGCAGTGGAAAAAAGATAAAATCGCCGCCG
>CAYVXS010000524.1:0-2832 GCA_964454885.1 uncultured Pirellulales bacterium | reverse complement strand
GAAATACTATCAAGCAGACAGACTGGTTCCATCAAAGAGAAGACAGTATAAGAAAAGCAGTGAAATATTTGAACAGGTATTTCGTTGCTTATGCACACCGTGATAGTGAATTTGTTGAGATATCGATGACGTGCGGTGACGCGGGAGAAGCGGCGGACATAGTTAACGAAATGCTGGATTTATTCATTAAAAAGCAGGGAACGACGGAAAAAGCCGAGATATCTCAAAAACTGATAGAGCTTGAGAACCAAAAGACCAACGTGGAAACAGAATTGAGAGCCGCCGAAGCGAGCCTGGAAGATGTCAGAAAAGCGTCGGGAATAAGCGACCTCGAAATGCCTGTCGGGCGCAACTTCCAGCACACGATCACGTTAACGTTAAATAATCTGGAGCTTCAGAAAACCGACCTGGAGCTGGGAATACAGCAGCTTAAAGCCGATATCGGCAACCTTCAAAGATTAGCGACCGAACCGATTAACGAGCAGATTGAGTATGCAATCGAGAGGGATCCTGTCATGCTTACTCTGGCCCAGCAGCTTGCCTTCCAGGAAGCCAATCTTTCTGGGATGCTTACAAGATTCGGTGATGACCACAGAGATGTGCGCCAGATGAGAGAATCGATAGCTGAGACCCAGAAGGCAAGAGATCAAAGAAAAGAAGAAATAGCCGAACAGACGCGAAAGGCAAATCTTGAGAATGCACGGGACAGTCTGGTTGTGCTGCAGCAAAGATTCGAAGAATTGGAAAATCTCCGTCTTGCGGCCGAGGCGAAAAAGAGGGACCTCGACGAGGCCCGCATTCAGTATGCCCAGAGGCTCAAAATAAGGGATGAAAGAATTGACGTGCTCGATCAGATCAAAGAGCAGATCGAGAAATGGAAGATGATTGCCAACGACCCGGAAACTCCCAAAGTACTGGCTGTGGGACTGGCCCCGAGACCGCTGGAAATGGTTTTTTCCCGGCAGTGGTGGCTCTGGCTTCCGAGTGGATGGATGTTAGGCCTTTTATTAGGTATCGGTCTTGCCTTTTTAGTAGAGCTGGCCAATGATCTTGTACGAACTCCGAGTGACATTGCCAAGTATCTGCGTATTCCTCTTTTGGCGATTATTCCCGATTCGTCGGAAGACAATCAGGTACGCGGTATCGAGCTTTGTCATGTGGTTCGCAAGGCTCCGTATTCCATTATCGCCGAAGCTTACAGGCGATGTCGTACCAACTTAAAGCTCTCGGGTCCCGTCGACTCAATAAAAACTTTACTTGTTACAAGCGGTATGCCCGGAGATGGTAAGACTTCGACGGCGGTTAATCTCGCGACAACATTTGTCGCAGCCGGGAAAAAAGTGCTGCTCATAGACGGCAACTTCAGGCAGCCAAATTTAAGCACGTTATTCCCGAAGCTGCAATCCAATAATGTGGGGACAGGAGGATACGACCTCGGATTGAGCAGTGTGCTTATGAACCAGTGTGCCTCCAAAGAGGCCATAAGATCGAGCGAGATAGAAGATCTTGACATAATTGATTGCGGTCCGATTCCAGCCAATCCGGCCGAGCTGCTCAGCGGCCCGCGAATGGAGGAATTGCTGCAGGAACAACGCAAGAAGTACGATCATATTATTATCGACGGCCCGCCTGTGCTGCTTGTAAGTGACGCAGCAGTCCTGGCCGGACTTGTTGATGCAACGCTCATAGTATTCAACGCTGCGGCGACAAGCAGAGGAGCCGCCCAGAGAACGATTCGTGAGCTGGGCGATGTTAATGCCAATATTGTTGGCTGTGTACTTTTTGCAGCAAAGACCATCAAAGGTGGATATTTCCAGGAACAGTTCAAATCTTTTCGCAAATATCAAAAAGCACAATTAGCCCGCGGTAATGCTCGATAAGTTCTCGGTATCTTAAAAAGCATTTGCCTTGAAATCCGGATGATTGTATTATTAAGCCTCGATATAAGCATATGGTACTTATTGTTTTTATGAGGTTTATTTTATGGAAAAATTCTTAGTCACCGGGGGGGCAGGTTTTATCGGCTCGAATATCTGCAAAAAACTCGTCTCTGAAGGTTGCTTCGTGCGGGTGATTGACAATCTGTTAACAGGCAAAAAGAGCAACCTCGCCGACATTATTGATAAAATAGAGTTCATAGAGGCCGATATGGGCGATGAAAATATTGCCCGAGACGCCATGAAAGATATCGATGTTGTCCTCCACGAGGGAGCCTTGCCGTCCGTCCCTCGCAGCGTCGACGATCCTGCCGCTTCGCACAAACATTGTGTGGATGCAACTTTCACCCTTCTTCTGGCGGCTCGTGATGCCGGAGTAAAACGTTTCGTTTATGCGGCAAGCTCCTCGGCCTATGGCGATACGCCGACTATGCCGAAGGTAGAAACAATGCCCACGGCACCTCTTTCACCCTATGCCGTCGGTAAACTCGTCGGTGAATATTATTGTTCGGTCTTCAGCCGGGTTTTTGGACTTGAGACGATTTCCCTTCGATACTTCAACGTCTTCGGTCCTAACCAGGACCCCAAAAGTCAATATGCTGCGGCTATCCCCGCTTTTGTAACTGCCATATTAAAAGACCAATCCGCGACCATTTATGGTGACGGCGAGCAGAGTCGGGACTTTACTTATATCGATAACGTTGTCGAGGCTAATTTATTGGCGGCAAGAGTCAATAAAACCAACGGTGAAGTTGTCAATATCGCATGTGGTCAGGCTGTCACTGTAAATGAAATTATCGATATGATTAATGACTCTCTTGGAAAAAACGTAAAACCAATATACACAGATCCACGTCCCGGCGACGTCAAGCACTCCCTCGCCGATATTGCTGCG
>CAYVXS010000523.1:0-2832 GCA_964454885.1 uncultured Pirellulales bacterium | reverse complement strand
GATTTCTGGTCCTCTCGCATCGAAACTAACAGGACCGTGACAATCCCGTTTGGTTTTAATAAGTGTGATGAGGAGGGCAGGATAAGGAATTTTGCCAGAGCTGGTGGCCTTATGGAGGGGCAATATGAAGGAGCGATGCCTTTCGACGATACCGATGTTTACAAAATCATCGAAGGGGCATCGTACTGCCTCACCATCCATCCTGATAAAGAGATGGAAAAATATATCGATGATATTATTGAAAAGATTGCCGCGGCCCAGGAGGATGATGGTTATCTCTGCACGTGGAAAACCATAAATCCAAAGACAGCCCCCGCTTCATGGGTAAAACCGGGCCCTCGATGGTTTAATTTGGCTGCAAGCCATGAATTATATAACGCAGGTCACATGTACGAAGCGGCTTACGCCCATTACAGGGCTACGGGGAAGAAAAATTTTCTGAATGTTGCCCTGAAGAATGCGGACTTAATCTGCGAAACTTTCGGTCCCGACAAAAATATGGAGCCTCCGGGACATCAGATTATCGAGACCGGGCTTGTTAAATTGTACCTGGCGACAAAAGATAAAAAATACCTCGATCAGGCGAAATTCTTCCTGGACCAGAGGGGCAACGCCGACGGCCACAGGCTTTATGGCGCGTATAATCAGGACCATAAGCCTGTAACCGAACAGGATGAAGCGGTCGGTCATGCCGTCCGTGCGGTCTATATGTATGCGGCCATGGCGGACATCGCCGGGATTATGAAAGATTCGGCGTATCTCAACGCCGTTGACAAAATCTGGGACAATGTCGTCTCTAAGAAATATTATATAACCGGTGGCATCGGTGCCCGTCACGATGGAGAATCGTTCGGTGACAATTACGAGCTGCCCAATAAGACCTCTTACAATGAAACCTGTGCCGCGATTGGTAATGTCTATTGGAACCATCGAATGTTTATGCTGCACGGCGACGCTAAATACATCGATGTCCTCGAACGCACACTTTATAACGGCATGATTTCGGGAGTTTCGCTATCCGGCAATTTATTTTTCTATCCGAACTGCCTCGAATCGGACGGGAAATACAAATTCAATATAGGCGCATTGACCCGGCAGCCATGGTTCGATTGTTCATGTTGTCCGTCGAATGTCATTCGTTTTATTCCCTCGGTGCCCGATTATATCTATGCTCATCAGGGTGACTCGTTATACGTTAATCTTTTCATCGCCGGTAAGGCCGACATCGAGATGGATAAAACAAATGTCGAGGTTACTCAGGAAACAAATTATCCCTGGGATGGCAAAGTAGTGATTAAAGTCGATCCTAAAACCAGCGAAAAGTTTGCGGTTCGTATCCGCATCCCAGGCTGGGCGTTAGATAAACCAGTACCGAGTGACTTATATCATTACGCAGACCAAAATCCTGAAAAAGTCACACTGGAATTAAACGGTGTACCAATCGAACTGAATTTGGATAAGGGATACGCAGTAATAGAGCGTCAATGGTCCAAAGGCGACATCATCGAGCTTAATTTGCCCATGCCGATTCGTCGGGTAGTGGCAAACGAGAAAGTAAAAGACGACCTGGACAAAGTGGCCCTTATTCGCGGTCCGCTTGTTTACTGTGCCGAGTGGGTTGACAATGACGGCAAAGTTCTGGACCTGGTGATTCCAGATAACGCCGAGCTTAAAACCGAATACCGTAAAGATTTATTCAACGGTGTCACTATTATTACCGGTAATGTCACAGACAAAGCCGGCAAAGAGAGAAAATTTCTTGCGATTCCTTACTATGCGTGGTCACATCGCGGACCCGGCGAAATGGCAGTCTGGTTGCCGCGAAAATAAGACACGATACATTTTCAATCCTTACAACCCTGCGGACGGCACAGCCGACAAAGATGGTGACGGTTACACCAACCTCGAAGAGTATCTTAGTTTTAATAGGGACGGACCCTATTTTATACTTAGTTTTAATAGGGACGGACCCTATTTTATGACATCGTCACGCATAATTCCTAAGATTCAGGCATGCCCAGAGCAGAACGAATAGTGATTCCGGATTGTGAACACCACGTTACACAGCGTGGCAATAATCGACAGGATGTGTTTTTTGTGGATTCCGACAGGTATCTCTATCTTGAATATCTCCGGGATGCATCAGAACGGTTCGATATGCGTATCGAGGGCTACTGCTTAATGACGAATCACATTCATCTTGTAGTTACACCGCATCACGAGAACTCTCTTGCCAGGGCATTAAAACGAACGAACCAGTTGTATGCACAGTATATCAATCGTATGCATCATCGCAGCGGCCACCTGTGGCAGGACAGGTTCTTCTCATGCGCATTGGGAGAGGAGCATTTCTGGCGAGCATTGACATATATCGAACGAAATCCCGTGCGTGCGCGTTTGACTCGCAAGGCGTGGTTATGGCGTTGGAGCAGTGCATCTGTTCATTGCGGAATCGAGAAGCAATCTGATTTATTGGATATACCGTCATGGAAGCGGGATATGGTTTTTGCTCAATGGCGGAAGATGTTGGAGCGGCCGGATGATGAGAGGCTGGCTTCGATACTTCGGCTCTCAACCAGTCGGGGCCGGCCGCTTGGAAGTGATGCTTTTATAGCCAGGCTGGAGACATGGCTGGGCCGACGACTTCGACCGCTGCCCAGAGGCCGACCGGCAAAAAAACAAACAGGCATAAGGAAAAGAAAAGTTAGATATTAAATAGAATTAAAATAGGGTCCGTCCCTATTTATTACCGTCCCTATTTATTACCTATTTATTATTATTAATAACATATGTACATAAGCACGCGATTAGCTATTGATCAGGGAAAGTGTT
>CAYVXS010000522.1:0-2839 GCA_964454885.1 uncultured Pirellulales bacterium | reverse complement strand
TGCTTAAAAGTTTCGCCAATATTGCCGAGTTTCTTGCCAATTTCTTTTGTTTCTTAGGCATACGCTTGCTAAAATCTCTGGGGCTTTTAGCAAAAGTAACTCCACCGCCAACGCGTTTTCCGGTCCTGATGTTACCGACACGGGCATTGCCGGTTCCTTTCTGTCTGAACAGCTTTCTATCCGAACCTGCCACCATACTTCTGCTCTTATTTGAAGCTGTTCCGACTCGTTTGTTAGCGTGATACATAACTATGGCCTGCTTCAGCAACGGATACCTGACCGAGCCGCCCAATGTCGCTTCATCGATCTTAAGGCTTTCGATTTCTTTCCCATCTTTGTTATACACAGCCAACTTAATCATTTTCCGGCATCCATTTTCTGTTTATTTTTTTGCGTGGAACCGCCCTTTTTGGAACTGCGAACAATACAGTATCCACCGGCCGGCCCAGGCACAGAACCTTTTATTACCAATAAGTTTTTATCTTCATCTATTCCCACCAGCTCATGGTTCTTTGCCGTTATACGACTATTACCCAGATGGCCCGCCATTCTCTTGCCTTTTTTAATATTGCCACCGTGTCCACGGTCGGTTCCGTAACCTGCCTGTGAACCCGGCGCTCTGTGTTTTCTTTCAGTTCCATGCGAGGCGGGAAAACCTCCAAAACCATAACGCTTCATCACACCTGCAAAACCTTTGCCCTTGCTGGTGCCAATTACATCGACGAATTTCTCTTCTGCAAAAATCTTGACAGTGATGGTATCGCCGATTTCGTACTGCTGCTCGGCGTTATCCGGCAACCGCATTTCCTTAACAAATTTCTTCGGAGTTGTATTAGCTTTATGGGTATGTCCGATTTCCGATTTTTTCCTGCGTGAGGACTTCACATCATCGAAACCACACTGAACGGCGCTATAGCCGTCTCTATCAATCGTTTTGACCTGCGTGATTGTACAGGGGCCGGCCTGAATGACGGTAACAGGCAATAAATTACCTGATTCATCGTAAACCTGAGTCATTCCAACTTTTTTTCCCAACAACATTGTCATTATTGCTGTTTCCCATTGAGCCTGGTTATATTAATCAGGCTTTAATTCTCACGAAAACACCCGCCGGGACAACCAGGCGGTTTAGAACTTCAACTGTACGGGCATTGGCCTCATGAATATCTATCAGTCGTTTATGAGTCCTCAGCTCAAACTGTTCCCGTGACTTCTTGTCAATATGAGGACTTCTAAGAACAGTATATCTTTCGACCCGTGTAGGTAACGGCACCGGACCGCTCACACGGGCATTTGTCTTTCGTGCGTGCTCTACTATCTCCTTCGCAGACGCATCAAGTGTCCTGGGATCATAGGATTCCATCTTGATTCTAATTCTTTCAGTTTCAGCAGCCATAAGTTTCCTCTGCAATACTGCAGTTGATCCGTCGTTTCTGCTTTCTTGATGTTACATTTACACAAGCAAAGGTAACAAGGTATCTAAATAAAAAGCCGTTTCTTTATTTCCATATCACCCGTTAGAAATATGGATAACCTGCATAGAAATATCGTTCCTTGCCCACATTTCAATAAACGGGCTAATTATACTTCCGATTCAAATAAACCGGAAAGATATTAACTTATTTTACAAGAGCGACAAACCATCTTATAAGCATATAGTTTTTCTGCTATATACTATCTTAATTAATCCGGTATTGGCAGGAAAGGCTTCAGCAATGACTTCTGATTACTATAACTTCACATTTCCATATATTGTAATCAATACCAAACTGTCAAATTCGCCTTCCTTAAGAGTTGGGGTTTAGCCCATCTCAGGACATATTTAAAACCTTTTTTTGGTTTTAATTATACCCCTTAATAAAGTCAATTACCATCCTTGACTACTTATTACCCGACTTGCCACAGCCCAACTGAACTCACGCAAAGCCATCCGTGACAATGCTCGCTACGGCTGAAAACCTGCAAAGCTATCAGAGATACATAATACTGTCAATAAAATGTTGGAATTTTTTTGCATATTTTTTAAATTTTTCTTTTTTATAAGATAATCTTCTCGGCGACCTGTTCCGGAACCTTCTCATAGCTCAACGGCTCCATAGTAAAGGTTCCTCGCCCGGCCGTCATACTCCTAATCTCACTGGAATAGCCAAACATCTCGGCAAGAGGTGTTTTTGCATCAATTACCTGCATATTCCCGTGTACCCGACAATCCGTAATCATACCCCTTTTAGCAAGCAAATTACCCTGAATTGCCCCAAAATTAACCTGGGGAACGATAATCTGAATTTTCATTACCGGCTCAAGTAGAATCGGTCCGGCGTCCTTGATCAGCTTTTCAATCGCAATAGCAGCAGCCTGTTCAAAAGCAAGTCCCGAAGAATCCACTGCATGGAACGAACCACCAATTAACGTAACTCTAACGCCAATAACAGGATAACCACCTAATGCACCATTGCCCAAAGCCTCTCTGGAACCTCTTTCTACATCACCAATATACTCTTTCGGTACCTCATCACCAGGTGCAATATTAACGAACTCAATATCGTCTTTCCAGTTACCATCGTCGGTATAAAGTGGTTCTATCTGTAACACAACATGCCCATATTGACCATGCCCCCCTGTTTGACGTACAAATTTACCTTCCGCCTGGGCCGATTTTGTAATAGTCTCCTTATAAGCAACTCTGGGCTTACCAACTCTTATGTCAACCTTACCTTCTCTAATCAATTTATGCTGTAAAACTTCCAGATGCAATTCACCCATACCACTTATAATAGTTTGCCCTGTTTCGCTGTCCACCTTACATTCAAACGTCGGATCTTCCCTTTTTAAAGCAGCG
>CAYVXS010000521.1:0-2841 GCA_964454885.1 uncultured Pirellulales bacterium | reverse complement strand
GTTATCGCACAGGCAATACAAGCCGGTATCTTCGACGCACCACAATTAAGAGGTCAAAAATGTATCCCGGGCGATGTAAAAACATTACCGAAAGACGGCGGTTGTGTCGCCGTGGATACTACCGGAAAAGAAATAGACGAGTTTCAACGGCTTCGCGAACCGACAAAGCGATTGAAGATTGATTTTAATAAGGTTAAAAAAATTAAACCGTTCCTCGGCAAATCATCTTTTAATGCCGCCGACGGTCTGAAATTACTTTCGTAATTTATTTTCGAACATGAAAAATATCATATTTAATCACCTGTAAGCAACTGTCGAACAACACATAAACGATTATAAGACAGAATAAAATCACATTAAGTATGATTAACATAATTTTGGAAAAAATAAAATTGCTACGCGGTGACAGCCTGAAAGCAAAAAGTGCCCGAGGTGTGATAACACTTGGTACAGGAACGGGTATCGAGAGAACACTAAGGCTCGTGCGACAGATGATTCTGACGCGTATTTTGCTACCCAATCAGTTCGGATTAATGGCCCTTATATTAACCCTTGTGAACGTTTTCGAGGCCTGCACTGAGGTTGGAGTCAAACAGTCGGTCATTCAAAACAAACGCGGCGCCGAGTTCGAATACCTGAACGCAACATGGTGGTTTCAATCAATCAGAGCGGTCGGATTGTTCGCAGTTGCAATACTTACCGCGCCTTTGATCAGCTCATTTTATGACAAGCCATATCTTCTGAGATTACTCCAGGTTTCGTTCCTTGCCATAGTTTTCAGGGGTCTCATCAGTCCGCGCGCACACGTACTTCAGAAGGAATACAAGTTCGGACGATCCGTATTACTAATCCAGGGCAGTGCTTTACTGGGCACCATCGTGACAATCTGCACTGCTCTTTATACAAAAAACGTATGGGCTTTAGTCGCGGGCTACGTATCAGAGCAAGGTATATTATGTTTATTATCATACATACTGGTGCCTTTTGTGCCGAAATTCCATATCAACAGAGAATGTATGAGGGAGCTCATCACATTTGCTCGTAATATGTTCGGATTGCCGATACTAACATTAATCGGTCTTGGAGCACCTGTTTTCGTGCTTGGTAAAATTGTTTCAGAAGAGCAATTAGGATTGTATTCACTTGCTGCTCAACTTGCCACCCTGCCGACCACTCTGTTTGGTAAAATAATAAGCCCGGTTTTACTTCCCGGTTTTGCCAGGAAACAGGATGACAGGAATGCACTAAACCGGATTGTCCTGCAGATAAGTCGTCTGATAGCTGTGGCAACAATTCCTTTAGTAGCTTTTATGATGACATGTTCCAGCGGCCTTTTACTGTTAATGTGGGGTCGTTCGGAATACGTCGATGCTACTATTCCATGTGCAGTGTTAATTCTGATAATCTTCGCACGTACCGAAGCAGCAATCCTAAGTACAACATACATAGCAGTCGGCCAGCCTCAGCTTCACCGTCGTTTCGTAATCTTTCGCATGGTGCTTGTACTGACATTAATTTATCCTGCGGTCATTCACTTAAAATTATTGGGGGCCGCAATAGTAGTTGTTATCGGTAGCTACATACCTTTATTGATGCAGATTTTCTGGTGTAAAAGAGTTATACCCCTGACATTTGAACAGTATATACGCTGTTATATACCAGGTTTATTATTGGCATTCCCACCAATAATAGTAATCAGAGTGTTGCTTCTATTCGGCGTTGATTCTCTGGTAATAATCTTAGCTACCGGTGCAGCCGCATTATTTGTGACATATACAATATACTTTGGAAACATCATCTTATTGGGAAACAGTCGGAACTTGCCAGTAAGCAACAAATCATTCGTCGCCGCTCCAATTGCGAAATGATACAAAATATAGTCGACATTAAACGTTACTCTCAAACTTTCAAGCAGCTAAGGATTGATTTTTTAAGATTAACCGGTTGTTAGCTATATTAGCAGATTTTTCTTATTATGTGCGACTTCCTTATAAATTTACACGGACAATACAAAGGCAAACACTTGCTTGAACTCTTAAAAGTTCCCTATGGAGAACATGCGCCACAAGGGAAATCCTTCGATTTCCAATGGGGCAGCGTTGCGATACTGGAAGAACGACTCGCTCGTAACAATAATATCTATACTATAGACGACACTGTTTTTGCCTGGGTCGGCGACCTGATAATGGACCTATCCGTCACAATCGCCAGGAAGTTCATTGAACGTATTGCCGACATAAATAAACACCAATCGAAGGAATCCAATTTCCTGATGCACGACAGCCTGTTCGAAAAATTGAACGGTGCATTTGCCATTTTGACAGCTTACTCCGATGGATTTTCAATCATAACAGACCCTATGAATTTTACACCGGTATATGCCGGTATGGACACACAAAACAACATTGTATCACTCGGTACCCATCCTGATTTGGTCGCATGTATCAGTCGTGATGATATCTGCGTTGACGAAGTCTCGGTGGCCGAGTATTTGTCCTACGGCTGCTCGACTTTTCCAAATACGATGCACAGCGACGTTAAGGAAATAAATCCGGGAAGACTCCATATCAATAACACCAAAAACAGTAAAATCTGTCCGAAAGAATACATTTACTGGTTACCTCCTCAGGAAATCAGTGAAAATTATAGTGAAAACGCATTAGCCGAAGAATTACGTAATGCATTTACTTCCGCCGTCAGAGACAGGTGCATTAATAAAAAACTGGCCGTGTTACTAAGCGGCGGGCTCGATTCAAGATTAATTATGGCATTAGTACCTGAGAACATTGACTGTATCGGTTTAACATTCAGTGAAAGTTTTAACAGGGAAGCAAAAACAGC
>CAYVXS010000520.1:0-2850 GCA_964454885.1 uncultured Pirellulales bacterium | reverse complement strand
CGATAGACCAGGCGGGACAATATTTTAATCACAGCTATGTCCATAAATTACGCAACGATTCACACATGCACCTGTCATATCAGGCTATGGATGATTACAATCTCCACTGGATCACATATATTGTTTATGATGCGCTTGCTGATGCGAACGAGCCGGGTCATCACACTGCGGCCGAACCGGTTACGATTGTCTTTACGCGAGAGCCGTTGGCCGGAGATTTGGTGGTCGACGGGACGGTTGATATGAAGGACCTCGTGGAATTTAATTATTACTGGCTCGGCAACGAAGGCGACCGAACGAATGATTTTTACGAGCGGGCCGATGCGAACAGGGACGGAGCAGTCGATTTTCTCGATTTTACCCTCATGGCCTCCAACTGGCACAAATCCCTCGAAGATTAATAAAAGGCAAGTTTAATCATAGACAAATTTACAGAATCAGGATAAAATCCCCTACAATTTAGAAAAAACAGCGGGAAAATATAAAAATTCTGTGACTTTTCATCCTGCATCTGCCTTTAATAACATGAGGGACTTTTTATGAAGATTAAAAGAATCTTTTTCTTGACTCTTGTGTTGATGGTTCTGACTGTTGGGTGCAGAAAGAAATCTGTTAACTACTTGCCGCCGTTGCATCAAGCGGCCAAAACCGGCGATATACAAAAAGTCCAGTTGCTGCTGGCAAAAGGTACCGACATAAACACCAAAGACGAGAATGAATGGACGGCTTTACATTATGCGGCCAGGTATGGGCATATCAAGGTGGCCGAATTGCTTTTAAATAATGGTGCTCAGGTCAATTTTAAATCAAATTCCGGTCGTATGCCGCTGCATGAAGCGGCCAGTAAGGGCAACATGAGTATGATCCAATTGCTTATCAGCAAAGGTGCAAACATAAATGCCCAAGATAATTACGATGAAACTCCCCTTATCTGTGCGGCCTATTATTTACATAGTGATGTTGTCAAATTACTCGTGGATAATGGTGCTATTGTCAATATTAATCGCAATACAAACATGAAAGATGCTCCATTCCACAAGGCCAATCGAGACTATGAAGCTGCTTTGTTGATGGCAATCAGCCAGGGAAAAATACTTGTGGCAGAGGTTCTGTTAGCAAATGGTGCAGATGTCAACACAAACGGGGGGATGGATGGATTTACGTCTTTGCATGAAGCAGTCAATAATGGCAATATTGATGCGGTCAAATTTTTAATTAGTCATGGCGCGGATGTTAATTCGAGAGACAAATTCGGCTCTACACCCTTACATGAGGCTTGTAGTGGAGGAAACAATAGCTTTGTAATTAAGCCGGTTTATAAGGATATCGCAGAGCTGTTAATATCTAATGGTGCTGATGTTAATTTGCGTTCTTTTTATTATGGAGATACGCCTCTGCACAGGGCTGCTTCTATGAATCGTATGGATATTGTGCAATTACTAATAGAAAATGGGGCCGATGTCGATGCTCAGGATAAGTATGGGAACACTCCTTTATTATATATACTTCCATTTACAAGTTATGATATGGCGAAATTGCTTATAAATGATAGTTCAAATGTCAATATAAGAAACAACGATAGTATCACTCCACTTCTTGAGGCTGCATCTGGGAATAACAAAGATATAATAGAACTGCTCCTGACTAAAGGTGCAGATGTTAATGTTGCTGATAAAGATGGCTGGACACCGCTTCATCATGCAGCCTTACGTGGCAGTAAAGAAATTGTAGAATTACTCATTGCCAAAGGCGCTCGTGTCAATGTGAAAACCGGAAGCAACATTGACACCCTGTTTGATGGTCGTACGCCATTGCATATAGCCGCTTCGGGCGGTCATTACGAAGTCGTTGAATCTCTCATCGCCAATGGTGCTGAAATAAATACAACAGATGATGATGGAGCTACACCTTTACATAAGGCAACAGCGGAAAATGTCTGGGAAGAAGCAGAAAAGAATTATGCGAAAACGATAGAAATTCTTATTAAAAACGGAGCCGCAGTGAATGCAAAAGACAAGAACAGCCAAACTCCCCTACATCATGCAGCATACAACGGTAATGTTGGTCAAGTTGAATTCTTAATATCTAACAATGCTGATATTAATATAAAGGATAAAAATGGAATTACACCGATAATCGAGGCTGCCCGAAATAAGAAAAAGGATATTGTTGAGCTTTTTGCTGCAAAGGGTATATGGGTTGATGAAGCTGTTCAAAGTCTTGTAATGGGTGATTTGACACCATTACATAAAGCTGCTAAAGCAGGCGATGTTCAAAGAGTAGAATCACTTATTGCAGAAGGCGCTAATATTAACATCAAGGATTATTGGGGAGCAAAGTCGCTTCATTGGGCAGTGGCCTATGGACGTAAAGAAATCACCGAATTATTTATAAATAATAATGCCAATTTGAATGAAGAAGCCACAGTAGATATACCTATCGGAGAACGTCGTTTTGGTAGCATTGTAAAAGAGACGCCGTTACATATAGCTGCCACTTACGGATATGAGGATATTGCAATCCTTCTTATTGAAAATGGTATTGATGTTAACATTAAGAGCAGTATAGGTGCTGAAACACCTCTTCATAATGCTGTCCGAGAAGGGCACAATGAAATAGTCAAACTGCTCATAAAATATGGGGCCGATCTTAATGCAGCAAATAATTTTCAAGATGCAGGTTTCTTAAATGGCTGTCAGCCGATACATTACGCTGTCTACTATGGACACAAAGATATTTTGAAGACGCTACTGGACAGTGGTGCTGATATAAATGCGAGAAACAGAGATGGAGATACGCCATGCTGTGATGACTGGATGGGAGCCGGGCTCGTGGGCCTGGCTCCCGTTC
>CAYVXS010000519.1:0-2850 GCA_964454885.1 uncultured Pirellulales bacterium | reverse complement strand
ATTGGTAAGATCTCTTCTATACGATGGGTAACATAAATCAGCCCCATTTCCTGCTGGACTTGTGCCAGGTTCCGGATCGAGGTCAGGAGCGTCTCTCGCCCGCCCGGGTCCAGACCCGCACAAGGCTCGTCGAGAATCAGCAGTAAAGGGGCGGCCATCCTGGCACGTGAGATTAGCACTTTCTGTTTCTCTCCCTGAGAAAGCGTACCAAACTTCTGGCTTACAAGATCGGCACAATCCATTTCGGAAAGAAACTGCCGGGCCTTAGTATAATCGGAACGCTTTAACTTTTGTCCGGCATACTCGCAAAGTCCGAGCTGCGCATATTTACCGGAAACAACCGTGCGAATCACGATTTCATCGGGCGGAATTTGATCTACAAGTGAAACGGTAAGCCAGCCGATGTTCTTTCTTAACTCTCGAAGGTCAACCAAATCACTGCCGTTTCTAAAGATTTTTCCCCCGGCGTTCGGCCAGATATAACCGCAGGCAATTTTGAGCAACGTGGTTTTTCCCGCTCCGTTGGGACCTAAAACCACCCAGTGCTCACCCCTGCCAACATGCCAGGAAACGCGATTCAAAATCATCTTGTTTTTGATTTTATAACTGACCTTGCGAATCTCGAGTATCGGTTTTTCCATAATGTGCGACATGTAAAAAAATACGGAGCTAAATATTCGGTGAGCCGTACGTGAACAGGTAAATGATATAGGTGAAATATCCGCATAACAAGATAACGCCGGAAATCCTGCCGACAACGCGCCTGCCGATGATTATTAAAGCCGCAAAGATGGCCGAGGCGATTATCATAATCCAGTAATCGGTCCCTCCTGCGAACTGGGCGGAGATATTGAAAGGTTTTACCATACCCGCCGTTCCGGTAACCAGCAGGGTATTGAAGATATTGGAGCCGACAAGGTTGCCTACGGAAATATCATGCTCGCCTTTGATTGCAGCGACGACACAGGTGACAAGCTCCGGCAGAGAAGTCCCGAGCGCGATCATAGTCAGGGCGATAACGCCTTTGCTCAAACCGATCCGTATGCCGATGGAAACCGCTCCCCGGACTGTCATTTCCGCACCTGCGGCAAGACCTACAAGGCCGATGATAACAAATATGACACTTTTCGGGATACTTTTCATCTCGTATTTCGCTGCCGCTTCGAGATTGCTGGTAATGAGTTTCGCCTGCTGTGCTTCCTTACGTGCAATATGTGCTATCAGCAAAATAAGGATCACAAAAACAACCAGCAGAATTGCCGCTTCGATTCGGGAAATTTCCGAATCGCGCAACATGGGCCAGAGCAGCAGCGCCGTCGCTAACATGACAGGCACATCGCGTTGTAGCGTCTGCTTCCTGACAGCTAACGGACGGATAAGGGCGATAAGTCCCCCGACGAGTGCCAAGTTGGCGATATTGGAACCGAAGACGTTACCGACGGCGATATCTCCGCCGTTCGCCCCTCGCAGAACACCGGCGATACTCGCGGCGACTTCCGGCGCCGATGTCCCCATCGCCACGACGGTCAGGCCGATGACCAGCGAGCTGATTCCCAGCCGCTGCGCCAGGCCGACCGCGCCGGAGACAAGCATCTCGGCACTTTTCCAGAGAACCAACAGGCCGCCGACTAAAAGTATTATCGCCCAGAAAATATTCACGCTATCGCCCGTAATATTCGATAATCAGGATTTTTTTAAATCTAAAGAAAGATTAACTGACGACATGTATTATATCAAGATAATTAGCAGAAAATCACAATTGAAATTCTCTGCGTTTCACTATATTTTAACCTGGACGGTTTTTTCGAAAGAGTTGTGTTTTTGATAGTAAAATAAAACGCATCAATTAATGAAAATCATTTTAACTATTTTTAATGGGGAGAAAAAAATGAGAATACGTTTTATCTTTCTTCTTTTAATAGTCGGTATCGTTCATGCATCCGAACCGACGGTTGATTCGGTGGACTATTCAGCTCCCGACAAGTACCTGGAAATTGCAGCTTCATTAGGTGACCGGGACCAGATTGTCTCACAAGCACAGGCACTGAAAGGGAATTCCGATTTTGTCACAGTACGAAACGTACTGAACTGGATGGATCGAAATTTGAAATATGACCCCGACAGAGCCTACTCATGGCGCAACTTCGATCAGGCAATCAAAGACAAAACATACGGCGGTTGTGCGGACCAGGGAATTGTCTGCGGCGTCCTTCTCAAAGGGGCCGGTATCCCTGTAATATGGGTCAAAACGATGGATGTCCCATGGATTTGGGATTTCAAGAAGGACCGTAAATTCGAGTCCTGGTCGGGACATGTCTTCCTCGAAGTGTATATAAATGGAAAATGGATGCTGCTGGACCCGGGGGCGAAATTGATTTACACGGATTATTCACCTAAATCACGGATCCTTCCCGGCAATCGTTTTGCTTATCACAAAGGTAACGACCCGAAGGAAATGATTATGTCACTTCAGTGGGAGCAGTGGAAAGAACAGACAAGGAAATATTTTCGAGATCTGGATGAGTCGCTGTTGCCCGTCGATTCGGCGGGAGGGACATCACTTTCACCACAGGCCTACGTTGTCGGTAACTCACCCTATTATCAAATCATGACACAGATGGCGAAAGAACGCGGGCTTTCGGTACCCAGGTCATTCAATAGCAAATACGATGAGTATCTGCCACAGGCCAAAGGAAATTTTCTGCTTGTCGAAACTCATAACGGCGTCCCAATCGTTCCGGTTGATGTGCTCGAAAAGTATTTTCCCGAAGCTTCCAAAGGTTTACACAATCCCGACGGAATCGTGAAAATTGGTGAAACAACTATCATTTTCTTGGATTTTTCCAGGCA
>CAYVXS010000518.1:0-2852 GCA_964454885.1 uncultured Pirellulales bacterium | reverse complement strand
CGGTTTGTTTCCGAGCGCGGCGGCGGATTTCTTATGTTGGGCGGAAAAGAATCTTTCCAGCAGGGTGATTTCAACCGTACCGCCATCGGTCAAATTTTACCGATTTATCTTGATCGTCTGCCAGATAAACCGACTTCAGGCCAATTGCATTTCGACTTGACGCGAGAGGGCTGGTTACAACCGTGGGCCCGTTTACGCGAAAATGAAACCGATGAAAAACAGCGGATTTCAGAGATGCCCGCTTTTCGTGTACTCAACCGGCTGCCGTCCGTAAAGCCCGGCGCCAGCGTCGTGGCTACTATTGATAACGACTGGGGGCAACAGTTTCCTGCAATGATTGTTCAGCGATTCGGCAACGGGCGTACCGGAGCATTAACCATCGGTGATTTATGGCGATGGGGTCTGAGGGAATCCCAAATGCACGAGGATATGAATAAATTCTGGAGACAAGCCCTGCGATGGCTGATTGCCGACGTCCCCGAGCGGATTTCGATCCAGGTCGTACAAAAACAAGACCAGATAAATCAGCCTGTCATACTACAGGTTCGTGTACGCGATAAAGACTTCGAACCCATGGACAACGTTTCAGTGGCCATAGAAGTCAGAGATCCAAAGGACCAGACAATAAAACTGTCCGCCGAGCCGGTTATTAATGAAACCGGAGTATTCGAGGCCACTTATATCCCCCGCTACGACGGCGGCTACTTAGCCAAGGTTACTGTGACAGATACACAGAAAACAGAAATCGGCAACACCCAAACCGGATGGGCCACCGACCTCGATGCACAGGAGTTCCGCTCTATAAAAGTCAACAGGCCCCTGCTTGAAAATATTGCCCAGCGAACCGGCGGTAAAATTATCGAAATCGATGAGCTGGATAAATTCGCACGCAGCCTGCCGAGCCGGAGTGCCCCAATTACAGAAACGTGGATCAGGCCGCTATGGGATCGGCGATGGATTTCTTTATCTATCTTCCTGCTCATCCTGCTTGCCTTCTCGGGTGAATGGATATTACGGCGTTGGAGGGGAATGCCATGAGGCCGATATCAGTACTGATAACCGCTATTTTAGTCCATCTCATATTTGTTCTGCCGGTATGCGGTCATTCCAACCAGACCGAACAAAAACCCACTGTAATAATTGTAGAAGGTGCCGCCGGGACTGCGGAATATGGAGCCGTTTTCACTCAATGCGTTAAAAAATGGCAGCAAGCCGCTTCACAGGGAAACGCCAAATCCATTGTAATTGGTCTGGATGAAGGTTCCGATGACAGAATCCTTCTTCAACAAACTCTAAAAAATGAGCCAAACGAAACAGATATGGTCCTTTGGCTGGTTTTGATAGGACACGGTACTTTCGACGGCAGAACGGCGAAATTCAATCTTCGAGGACCCGATTTCTCATCCGAAGATTTGGCCGAATGGTTAAAGCAGCTCAATAGACCTATTGTTATTATTGATACATCATCATCAAGCGCCCCGTTTCTGAATAAGCTTTCCGGGAATAACCGAATCGTAATTACAGCCACTAAAAGCGGCTATGAATTGAATTATGCCCGGTTCGGCCAATATTTAGCAGAATCTATTATCGATACGCAAGCCGACCTCGACAAAGACGGCCAAACATCACTGCTCGAAGCATTTCTAACCGCCTCCAACCGAGTTGCCGAATTTTATTCCTCCGAAGGTCGTCTCGCAACAGAGCACGCCCTGCTTGACGATAACGGAGACGGTCTCGGCACTCCTGCAGACTGGTTCCGAGGTATCAGGCCCATGAAAAAAGCCAGGGATAATACAACTCTTGATGGCTATCGCGCCCA
This sequence comes from uncultured Pirellulales bacterium, assembly GCA_964454885.1. Classification (GTDB taxonomy): domain Bacteria; phylum Planctomycetota; class Phycisphaerae; order Sedimentisphaerales; family Anaerobacaceae; genus JAFGPS01. Next base: position 1,033 of record CAYVXS010000518.1, on the reverse strand, counting down.
CCAGTTTTGCCTGGTCCGAAGTGAAGACGAAAACAACATGCCGCCGCAACTGCGGGCTAAACGCGACCAGATTGAGCTTGAGGTGATTAAAATACGTGATGCGAAAGAGAGCTTTTCCGAGGAAGAATATTTTACAAAACTCGAAAAACTGCTCTATGAAATGGCCCAAACTTACGAACAAATCGAAAAAAATGAGAAAAATGCCCAATAATCCGCGTATTACAAGCTTATAATTTATTGAGTTTTTTCCATAAATATTGCATTATATTCACCATAGTATATAATTCTTATACTTATAATTTACCTTGCCTGCCACATAATGCTGGATGTAAGGTATAAAAGATGTTTCTTCAAGCAACCTGTAGAATGAGGAGGCGTTTAACACAGGTAAATATCCTTTGTGCCGTCAGACTAATCTGAAGAAAAATGTGTCTGACGATATTGATAATAGGCATATATGCTAAAACTTAAAAAAAAAGAAAACTTTTTAACCTGCTTGGGTCGATAATTCTTGTATAAACAAGAACAACAAAGATGGCCGATAAGCCGTTCAGAAAGGAAAAATTATGGAAAAGAGAACAATATCGTTAGCTCTTATCTTTATGGTGGTGGGCGCATGCAATTCAGTCGTATTGGCTTTAACCCCGATGGGACCTCCAAGAGCCAGCCTGCAGGAAGGCCAGTGGGCCTTAGGTCTCGAATTCGAGCACAATCAAATGGACCTGGAATCATTCGGTCCGGTCAAGGAAACTCAATATCTATCCGGTTCTGTACTGACAACCACAAGTAGTTTCGCAAAATATGAAATTAACAACCTTAAATCGAATATGTATTTGGCTCGTCTGGGTGTCGGCACATGGGAAAACTGGGACCTGTTCTTACGCTTCGGGGCATCCGGCGCACAGGACGAAATATCGGAAGTACTTGCCAACGGTGCCGCCGGTACCGACCAATACAGGGATTATGACGGCGGCCTCGGTTTCGCATGGGGCTTTAGCACCAGGGCAACCTTTTACGAGCAGGGTGACACAAC
>CAYVXS010000517.1:0-2861 GCA_964454885.1 uncultured Pirellulales bacterium | reverse complement strand
TATGAAAAGGATTCTGACATCTTGTTTTGGACTTGGGTTGCTTCCGTTTGCTCCGGGGACGTGGGGATCGGTTCCGCCGGCCGTTATGTTCGACCTTCTTGGTTATCTCGGATGGAAGCCAATCAATATCGGATTGGTAATGATTGCCTTTATTTTGGCGGGAGGATTCATCTGCGTGAAATTCGCTCCCGCGGTAATCGCTGCAACAGGCAGAAAAGACCCGCGGGAAGTTGTCGCCGATGAAGTGGCCGGTCAGGCGGTGACATTTCTGCTTATCGTGCCGTTTCTAAGTGCGTTCACAACGGACCAGATCTGCACAACAACGGCGCTCGGATTTTTGCTTTTCAGGCTGTTCGATATTTCCAAGCCGTGGCCGATACGCAAACTCGAAAAATACCCGGCGGGATGGGGGATTTTGGCCGACGATTTACTCGCGGGAGTTTACGGCGGAGTTGCTTTGATTATCTGTTACAAAACCGGGCTGATAGATTTCATCGGCCGATCGTGTGCCTGTTATGACAATTCATCGCTCGATATGATTCACGCGGTAATTTTAGGTTTCGTCCAGGGCGCGACGGAATTTCTGCCGGTCTCGTCGTCGGGGCACCTTGTTTTGTTCGAGAACCTTTTTCATTTCGATCCGGAAGCACCGGCGATGCTGCTGTTCGATTTGTGCGTTCATGTTGGAACAGTGGCAGCGATTTTTATCGTCTTTCGCAAATCTATCAGCGATTTTGTTAAAAATCTCTTCGCTTCGGGTAAATACGGCAAAAGCCCCATCGAAATTTATCGAAGAAGCCCGAGCGTTCACATCCTTGTCCTGGCAATGCTCGTAACTGTTCTGACGGGTGTACTGGGATTGTCGCTGGAAAAATATTTTTCCGCCGCCCGCGGCAGTTTGACGGTAGTCGCATTTATGTGGTTTATCACAGGAACGCTGCTGCTTATTACCGATTTGCGGAAAAAGACGCGGATGGGTCTCCGGCAGTTCGGCGTGCTTGCGGCGATTATCGTCGCCCTGGCGCAATCGGCGGCGATTATGCCGGGAATATCACGAAGCGGCGCGACTATTTGTGCCGCCATATTAGTGGGCCTGCACCGGCGGTGGGCGGTGGAATTCAGCTTCCTGATTGCCATACCGGCGATTTTGGGGGCGGCCCTGATACAAACAATCAGGGATTTCGCCGAAATCACCTCCGGCAATCTACCGTTAGTACCCGTACTGGCCGGTTCACTCGCCGCCGCTGTTACGGGAATTATGGCCCTCAAACTGCTGATTAAAACTTCCAGAAGCGCGAACCTGAAATATTTTGCTTTTTACTGTTATTTACTCGGAGGTTTTGTACTTATTTATCTATTGAGATAAATCCGAATATGTGAGACAATCCCCATAATTCAACTGAAATTTATGGTGTAAAAAAATATAATAAAGAACGCATGAGTTTAATTTAAAAAATCTGGGAAAATGAATATTTGTATGTATAATGTTTGCCGGTCGTATGTAGTTATTGAAAATTATATTTTTTTTAAGCAAAGTTCCGAGGGCCGGTTCCCTCGAGTTTGCTTTGGTGGGGTGTTCTGAAATGGCGTTGAATAGTTTTAGTTCTCTCTGTGACGATTTGTATCTGGATATGTATATCAATACCGAACTGGAGCTTCCGACCGGACGCGATACGGTTCTGTCTTTCTTCGAGCGGATACAAAAACAATTCCCTTCGATGGGCTGTTTTTACCGGCGGGAAAACAGCGACTACTGCCTGGAAGAGGACCGCGAGCACGGCCAGTACCGGTGGGTGAGTCTCGAAACTGACCGCATCGGCTCGGGAGTAGTCAATCCGGCGTATTTCGAGATGGCTTACGGGCAGGACAGATTGGTGCTCGAGCTTGTCCCGTACATGCTGAGTGTCAGTCCTCTCGATATAGATTCGCTCGATGTCACTTTGGCGATGGATTTCGACTGCTCCGGCAGTCACGACGAGGTCATAGCCGAAGCGCTGCTGGGACAAAGCGCGTTTAACTGCCTGCTTGATTTGCCGGGCGCCAAGCCGATCGGCTGCTCGCCGGCGATTGTCGTGGGTCTTTCCGGCGACGAACGCACTCAGGCACGTGTCAGCATCGAGTCAAAAACAAATGTTTACGGCCCCAAGAGAAAAGAGCAGGTAATCGACGAGGCGATAAGCCTGTCGTTTACAATCCGCCAATATCCGCGAGCCGGCGAGAAATTCGATTCGCTGAAATCGTTCGAACATCAGTGCCGAATTGCCGAGGAGCTTATGGCCGACAAAATCGTGCCGTACTTCGTATTGCCTTTGACCGAGACAATCGCACAAAAACGAATGATATAACTTTATATCAGGATTTGACAATGGCCATAGAGGCGCCATACAGCAAATACAGCAAAAGCAGTTTCAAGATTTGGATTTTTCTTTGCCTCGGTGCCGCGGCGATTTTTGCGTACGACGGATATTTAAGCAAATACGAATGGTCTCACCGCCGGAGCTTTTACGACGAGCATATGGTTGACGGCAAACCGGACGGCGATATGATATTCAATCAAAAGTCACCTCCTGTTTTTGTTTCTCTGGCCGTCATCCTGACGGTATGGTTCTATGCCCGCAAAAACAAAAAACTTGTCGCGAACGACAACGAGCTTATACTGGCCGACAACACAAAGATCTCTTACGATTCCATACAAAAAATAAATAAAACCTATTTCGACTCTAAAGGCCGCTTTACTTTCACGTACAAAAACAAAGACGGCAAAGAAATCGATAAAAAACTCGACAGCAGAACTTACGATAATTTAAAAGAAATTCTGGAACTTCTCGTCGCAAAAATCAGCTAAATCCCCCCGGGATTAA
>CAYVXS010000516.1:0-2862 GCA_964454885.1 uncultured Pirellulales bacterium | reverse complement strand
GTTAGCCCATAACATAGGAATTATCCTATTTGCCAAAGAGCTTTTCTACAGAGCAAGTCGGGAGCAGTTTTTCCTAAAAGGGAAATTTCGGCTTAAAATGCAGATTTTCATTGCGTTAAGGCCGTTCTTGAGTATAATTATATAAGACATTTAGTATGTCGTATGTAGTATATCGTTTAGCGGAGACAGGCAATTCTAAGTTTCGTGCCTTCGATACCAACCAAACCATGGTTTTGAGCTTTTGATTGAACATCCATCTTAACAAAAGGGGCAAAATAACAGTGAAAAAGACATAAGTCTTTTTTTAATAATAGGATATATATATAAATAACAGAAATTGAATTCTATGAAAGAATACATACGAAATTTTCAGCAAAGTTGAAAAAACAAAGCCAATTGAAACGGCAGAATTCTTAATCCAAAAGACAGAAGACAGAAGAAAAAATTGAAAACAAACCCAATGATAAAGTAGGCAATATGCCATAAGCTCTTTGAAAATAATATAATATGATAAAATAATGGTTTTTGCTGGCAAAAACAAAGCCAATCAAAGCAAATTTTGGATTAGCCTACAGAAATTCTGCAAGGAGAACATAGGGAGTGGAAAATATGCCAAATTGTCAAATTATCTTCATTTTCAGCATTATTATGTCTGTTTTTTGTCAATTATGATTTAAATGTAACTTACATTTGACAATATTACGTATTTGTAGTCTAATCCCAAACAATTTACGTATATGTGGCACAACGAATTTGATTGTGATATTTTTGGCCAGGAGAAATCAGTATGCCAAAGCGAGACGACATAAAAAAGGTCATGATTATTGGTTCGGGCCCAATTATCATCGGCCAGGCGTGTGAGTTTGATTATTCCGGTACTCAGGCATGCAAGGCACTCCGGAAATTGGGTTATGAAATTGTGCTTGTCAATTCGAATCCGGCGACGATTATGACGGACCCCGGTATGGCGGATGTTACTTATATCGAGCCGTTGAATCTCCAGACAATGACGAAGATTATCGAAAAAGAACGGCCGGATGCACTTCTGCCGAATCTTGGTGGCCAGAGCGGCTTGAATCTTTCCTCTGAACTGGCCAGAACCGGTGTCCTGAAGAAATATGGTGTGAAGGTTATCGGTGTCCAGGTGGATGCTATCGAGCGAGGCGAAGATAGGATTGAATTCAAAAAGACAATGAAAAAGCTGGGAATAGATATGCCCAAAAGCGATCCGGCATTCAGTGTAGAGGAGGCGGAAATAATAGCGAAGGAACTTGGATACCCGGTTGTCATTCGTCCCGCCTACACGATGGGTGGCACCGGCGGGGGGCTGGTGTACAATGTCGATGAATTACGGATTGTTGCAACCAGAGGACTCTCTGCGAGTCTCGTAGGTCAAATCCTGGTGGAAGAATCCGTGCTTGGCTGGGAGGAACTGGAGCTGGAAGTCGTACGAGATGCGAAGAGTCAGAAGATAACCGTTTGCTTTATTGAAAATGTCGATGCGATGGGCATTCATACCGGTGATTCCTATTGTACCGCACCAATGTTAACTATAGATGAGAAACTTCAGCAAAGGCTTCAGAAATATTCCTACGACATTGTAGATGCAATAGAGGTCATCGGCGGCACAAACATACAATTCGCCCACGACCCCAAAACCGGCAGGGTGGTTGTTATTGAAATTAATCCGCGAACGTCACGCTCATCGGCTTTGGCTTCGAAGGCGACCGGTTTTCCGATAGCACTTGTCTCCTCGATGCTGGCGGGGGGGCTGACCCTGGATGAAATTCCTTACTGGCGGGACGGAACTCTTGAAAAATACACTCCGTCCGGCGAATACGTCGTCGTAAAGTTCGCCCGCTGGGCGTTCGAGAAGTTCAAAGGTGTTGAAGACAAGCTCGGCACACAAATGCGGGCTGTCGGTGAGGTGATGAGCATCGGCAAAAATTACAAGGAGGCGTTCCAGAAAGCAATCCGCTCACTTGAGAACGGCCGATACGGACTCGGTTTTGCAAAGAACTTTAACAAACTGCCGCTGGATGAATTGATGAGACTGCTCAATAATACGACAAGCGAACGACAGTTCATTATGTATGAAGCCCTCCGTAAAGGTGCTACGCCGAAACAACTGTTTGAAAAGACCTATATAAAACAATGGTTTATAGAGCAGATGGACGAGCTGGTTGCTCTCGAGGAGGAGCTTCTTAAATATAAAGGCAAACCGATTCCCGACAAACTTTTAATCCAGGCGAAAAAGGATGGCTTTGCTGACCGATACCTTGCACAGATTCTCGGGACATCAGAAGATGACATCCGCAAACAGAGGACGAAGCTCAACGTTGTCGAAGGCTGGGAGCCTGTGCCGGTCAGCGGTGTGGAGAATGCTGCATATTATTTCTCGACATATAACGCACCCGACAAAGTGGGGACATCCAAAAATCGCAAGGTTATGGTCCTGGGCGGCGGTCCGAACCGAATCGGGCAGGGCATCGAATTCGATTATTGCTGTGTACACGCCGCCTTTGCTCTGCGGGAAGAGGGCATGGAGACGATTATGGTCAACTGTAATCCAGAGACTGTTTCGACTGATTATGACACATCCGACAAGCTGTATTTCGAGCCGCTTACCGTCGAAGATGTTTTGAGTATCTACGAAAAAGAAAAGCCGGACGGCGTCATTGTCCAGTTCGGCGGGCAAACACCGTTGAACATTGCCCGGCAGCTTGAAGAAGCCGGCGTTAAGATAATCGGGACGACGCCGGAAACAATCGATTTGGCGGAAGACCGTGACAGGTTCCGGGCAATGATGAAGAAATTGAAAATACCGATGCCTGAATCCGGGATGGCCAGTAGTCTCGAAGA
>CAYVXS010000515.1:0-2876 GCA_964454885.1 uncultured Pirellulales bacterium | reverse complement strand
TGAAGGTTTGCTCGAACTGAAGTCCCGACAACTTGCCGGTCGTTGGGATTGTCTATGTCTTCAAGCCATTCCTGAAGCTGGCCGAGTCTTCCAATTTGATTCGGTGCTATTTGAGTTCGTATCTGAGCAAGATGTTCGGCGAAATCTTCGTCGATACCAAGAATCCCCGCAGATCTGGCCGTATAATCGAAAAGACTCCTAATAATCTGGTGATCCATTGTCGGGCCTGCGACCAGACCACCATGCTCGGGTGAATTCGAGGGTGTGCTGATTAACCAGCCGGTCTTCGGATCCTTGACTAAAAAGTCCAGGAAAAACTGCGAAGCTACTTTCAACGCCGGATAAGCACGTTTCGCGAGAAATTTCTTATCGCCGGTGAATAAGTAATGTTCCCACATGTGGTGGCACAACCATGCACCACCGGTAACCCAAATGCCGTGGTCCGAGGCGTTAACCGGCGCAGTGCCGCGCCACAGGTCGGTATTATGGTGCAGCACCCATCCGCGAGCGCCGTAATGGGCCTGGGCGGTTTTACGGCCGGAGATAATACAATCTTCAATGAGGTCGAAAAGAGGCTCGTGACACTCGGACAGGTTGCACAATTCCGCAGGCCAGTAATTCATCTCGACATTGATGTTCGTGGTGTATTTACTTTCCCACGGCGGTGTGAGCGAATCGTTCCAGAGACCCTGCAAGTTGGCGGGCTGCGCACCGGGACGAGAGCTTGCGATAAGCAAATATCGGCCGAACTGGAAATATAGTACTTCCAGAGCCGGGTCGGAGTTCATGCCGGCGTTTTTCAGTCGCTGGTCTGTGGTGAGTTTCTCCGCATCGTTTGCTCCGAGGTCAAGTTTTACCCGATGGAAAAGCTCCTGGTAATCCCTGATGTGAGTCTTTAAAAGAGCCTCGTAAGATTTACCCGAGATCGCCTTCATAGTTGCTTCACAGCGGGCCGCCGGATCACCGCCGACGTCCTGAAAATTATTAAAGCTGCTGTGACCGGCCAAAACCAACATGGCAGAATCGGCATTTTCCACGGTGATTGCTTTATCGGTAACGGTGACATTGCCATTTTGGGCGACAACTTTCAGCCGGGCTTCGAATGTAATGACACCATCTTTAACTTTTCCGGTCATTACCAAAGTATCTTCACCGTGAGCCGCCGTTTGGATCGAATCATGCGGGCTGTCCAATCGTGCGGTAAAACTTACCTGCCCTGGCTTGTAGGCCGATATCCGCCAGACAATAACCTGGTCCGGATAGCTGCTGAACACCTGACGCTCGTACGCCACATCGCCCGCTTTGTATGTCACGGAAGTTATCGCCGTATCCAAATTGAGCTCTCGTCTGTAATCTGATACGTTATCGAGATTATCGAATGAGATGTGGAGGTCCCCGAATGGCTGATAGGCTTTTTCCCGCAGGGGCACACTCATAAACTCCCTCATAGCCAGTTCTTCGGCTTCGTCCTGCCTGCCATCGGCAAGCAACTGTCGAATCTCCGGCAGATATTTTACGGCTCCCTCATGCTGATACTCATGCGGTTCACCATTCCATATTGTGTCCTCGTTGAACTGCAGGTGCTCTTCGGAGATGCCCCCGAAAACCATCGCTCCTAACCGGCCGTTACCGATGGCCAGAGCTTCGGTCCATTCCGATGCCGGCTGCTGATACCATAAAACTATATCTTTCGCTGAAACTATCGAAACTAACAACAGACTGCTCAGAAAAAAACCAAATAACTTTTTCATTTGTTTCTCTCCTCAGCTTTCTGTATCTATAAAAGTTAGCGCAGCAGACCGAGAAGATCATCCGCTGAGAGTCGAATCTGCGGATTGAATTTCTCCGATGACATATATGACAAGAGGCTGTATCGAAGCTGCCCGGCCACAGGGCGGGTTTCGAGGTCACTCTGAATATCGATTGCGCAGAGCATCAGTTTTCCCTTATCGACCTGCGCTTCGAAAAGCAATCCCAGCTTGCGGGCATTGTTCCAGTCGTCAATGGGCTGAATAATGGGTATTAAATCTCCCGGCAAATCGGTCATAATAATCGGTTTGCATTTATCGAGCAAATCCTGCCATTGCCAGTTGCTGTGAAAATCCGTCGGGAAGTGATCGAACACAGGTTGCTCCGGATCGCACAGAATTCCCAATGTGTGAACGGTATTTTGCGGGAAGGTAATAAGGTTCCAGAAAATCGGGCGAAATGTTCCCAAAGTATTGCCTCTTATTTGCGACTTATCCGGAACCAGCAGAACACGGCCCTCCTCCCGTAGTTTTTCCAAAGCCTGCTGCACGTCCCGAGTTACAAAGACATTCTCCGGTTCGTGGGATGGAAGCTCCGCCGGATAAACCCATATGTCCCAGTCATTGACGTAATTGGTTCCCTGAAGTCTTATTCGAAGGTTGAGCTTTTCGGCCCGCTCAAAAACACTCAGTGGCACTGTAATTTCTCCCACACGTGTCAATCCTTCGTTTGCAATGGTTCCGGCAGCAAGTTCACCGTTCGCTATAGAGAGACCGGTGGATTTTCTCAACGTCCACTGGATAGCGGCATCGTTTAGGTCCCGATAGCTGTAATTGGCAATATCTACAATCGCATTAAAAGATTCGTCGGAAGTAAATATACGTTTATTCATTCTCGCAAGCGGCACGATATCATTGCAGAATCTTCGATATTGTTCCGGCCATATATAACCTTTGCTTTGCCACAGAGCGTTGAGCACGCCGACGGGAGCCGTACCCTGACCGGGGAAATCATGTAAGTCGAGCAGTTGAAAACCGGCGAAACCAGGTGTACGCAAAGCCGCTTCGATTTCCTGCTTATAGAGAAGACACTGAAATTTCCCCGAAGCCATTAAAAAATCGTAGGCA
>CAYVXS010000514.1:0-2886 GCA_964454885.1 uncultured Pirellulales bacterium | reverse complement strand
GCAACCCGATGGAATCCACCTCAAATACGCGTTTTGCTTTTAGCGGCTTATCGCCCGTTAAAATAAGAACATTTTCCAGGCCGGCATTTCGATATCCGGCGAGCAGGCTCGTTATACCGTCAACATTGCTGTCCTTACAGGTCACATGCGGCAGAGGTTCAAGATTACCTAACAGGTTCCTCTCTGTTAAGCGACCAATCACATCCGAGGGCTGTATATTCGCCACACCGCCAGGGCTTTGGGGCAATGTGATACCTGTAAAATCAAAGCAATCGGGTATAACAGAGCTGCCGGAGGAATTATGAGATATAAGAAACTTCTCTATCGGATCATAATTGAAACCGGGGCCGCCCGTCAGCTCGGCATAAATGAGAAATTTCGACCTTTTTTTCAACTTTTCCTTAAGTTTATTCATACTTTTTACAAACCGTCCGTTCTATATCTTCTGCTGTAAAACTGTTAAAAAAAAGCATTATAATTCCAATGTAACAAATAATCAAATCCCTCACCATTCTATTAATTGCCTTGATTGACAAATACTTACAAAAACAGGTGCTTATTTCTATATTAAAATTTCGTTAACTCCGTTCAAAATATGAGATGTAGAAAAATGATTTTTTTGTGGATAATCTGTTGATAACTTGTAGAGTTTATTACTAAAATCCTTACCTAATCACATAGAAAATTCAACAAAATTAAATCAACGAGTATCAGGAAGTGTTTTCGAATATCATCTATATTCTAATATTTCCTAACTCTATATTATAAAAGAAGTTATACGAACAAGAAACGCTGTATTTAAAGATAATATATATAAATACATTATCCCGGCCCAAAAGTTACCCAAATTAACGCCGCTAAAAAACCACGAATTAACTATTCCTTTTGGTGGATAATTGGTGAACAACCATCTGTTTAATTTCTACCTGGAACAACTCTTCAAACGCCTAAAACACCCCTACCCTCCAATATTTTAGCTTTCATGGCTTTACATGCATTTCCGGGATCTGCAACTTTTGTTACCGCCGCACAAACGGCAATACTCTCTGCTCCCGCATCCAATACCTGCCCGACATTTTCAAGCGTTATACCACCAATAGCAACATGGCCGACGCCGGTACCATCCAGTATCTCCTTCGCCTGCCTGATATACTCCAGGCCGACTGCTTCGGCAGTCGGTTTCGTACCCGTCGCATAAACAGGACCAAGGCCCACATAGGTAGGATGCTCCTGACATGCAGCACGAAGCTGATCAGGTGAGTGCGTACTTTTGCCCGTTATTAGCGGTGTGGTCTGGAGCTTACGAACACAATCCAAAGGCAGGTCATTCTGACCAAGATGAACACCATCGGCGCCTGCGGCTATTGCAATATCAATTCTGTCGTTTATCACACTAAGGACACCTTCGTCATTATTAATCCTGACAAACTCGGCAGCGGTAGCCAATAGTTTATCGTCCTCTATTGTCTTGGCCCGCATTTGTACACAATCAGCGCCGCTGGTAGCACACTTATACGTTAAGGAAATAATTTCCGCCGGCAGATCACTTGTAATAACAATATAAAGCAAAACTTTTTTGAACTTTTCGGCAGGTTCAGCAAGGATAAAAATATCCTTTTCAAGAGTATATGCATCATATCGCAGGTCTTCAATCGTTTTTGCTATGGAACTATCATGTATTTGCACTATCTCGGCAATTGTACGCAAAGCCTCGGTAAGTCTTTTACAACCGGCGGTTAAGCAATCTTTTAAGCTGCTCCGTGAGAGCTGGTTATCGACGTTTTTGCCGACTCCCACATCGTTAAGAGTGTCTCTGCTCGAAATTAGACGACCCGAATCCAGTTTACCAACGGCCCGAGTAAGTTTATGCCTAAGCTCTTTGGCGCGCAGGCTCAACCATGTCGAATTCAACGCAAAACGGCAATAATCTTCAACCACACGTATCGCTTCTCGCGCACGATTGAAGTTTGCATCGATTATTCTGTAAACTGCTCGTTCCATAACACGGCAAATTATACGAAGCTACCGAATTACAGGGTAGATAATTTTCCGCCAACGAGGAGATAGCTTGTCATAACCTCTCCATAACCGGCGTTCATGTCTTAAAATGAAAAGATTTAAAATAAAAAAGGAGTCGTCCTCCTCCGGTACGACCCCGTCATAAGAATCTTTTAACGTATGAAACAAATCCTGCCACTCTAAAAGGATTTGCTCTTTTTTTTGCCTATAAAAAAAACCGGGCGGACACCTCCTCCTCCAGAACGTGTTTAGGCCGTCCGCCCAATATAGCTTCACGTTAAGTACAAAAATTAATAAAATGCAATAAATATGCCAAACAATCAAAATAAAATGCAATTCTGTTCCGATTTGGCATATATCCATTTTATCCTTAATAACTTACATGTTTCAAATCAAGAATAACAAAGGGGATAATTATTCGTCTTATTTTAACAGCATGCTGCATTTTATAAACACTCTATTTATCTATTTTACCTATGGTTACATTTTATTCTTCTCTCTTTTCGATGTAAAAGGTGGATTTGGTAAATGTTTACAAAATACAACGTCGTGATAAAAAAAATGAACAAAGATACATTGCAGGAGACAAGGGAAAAACCAGGCTAACTCAAGCCATTGCAGTTATTTTTCTTTCACTTCAGGCTCATACTTCGCTGATGAGACCCTATGTGTCCAGCGGCAGGCCCATTGGCCAAAAAGCTTTTTCCTCCCACTCTGCTTTTGAACAATCTTAAAGATTGTGCTTTTTCGCCAGGCATTAATATCATCTGATATCTTTTCGGCATTCTCTTCTGTTACGTCCAATTTGTAACGTTCGTACGGATCGCTTTTAAGATCATAAATGAAGGTTGCTTTTTGAATAGGATC
>CAYVXS010000513.1:0-2887 GCA_964454885.1 uncultured Pirellulales bacterium | reverse complement strand
CCCTTTTCGTCTATTCTCTGGTATTGATGTGAACCAAAATAATCACGCTGAGCCTGAATAAGATTTGCGGGCAGCCATGAACTTCGCAGGCTGTCATAATAAGACAGGATCGACATCATGCCGGGTGAAGGAATACCTGAATCTGCAGCAGTTTTTACTACTGTCCTTAATCCGTCCTGCAGTTGTGCAATCTGGTTGCACAGGTCTGGGTCTTCGAGTAAATGTTCTAATCGCGGATTATCATTATAAGCTTGCATTATCCGGTTTAGTAGGGCTGAGCATATGATGCATCCGCCGCGCCATATAGCCGCGATTTTCTCATTATTTAAATTATACTTCATTGCTTCTGATGCGATGCTAAGCAGAGAAAATCCCTGAGCATAACTGATAATGAAGCCGGCCAGCAGGGCGTTTTCCATATCTTTGACCAGGGATTCGGGATCGCCGTTAAATTTAACTGAAGGGCCCTTGAGTAGTTTAGACTCTGTTTTGCGTAATCGCTTTTCGCCGGAAAGAAAACGCATCTGAACAGCGGTATCGATAATTGGAACGGCGGTTTGTAGTTCGAGGGCACTTTCGGATGACCACGCGCCGGTGCCTTTTTGATGTGCTTCGTCAAGGATTACGTCCACTAAATGCCTGTGAGTTTCCTGGTCGATTTTCTGAAAGATATTCGATGTAATTTCGACGAGATAACTGTTCAAGGGGCCGTCGTTCCATTGTTTATAGATTTGGCTGAGCTGTTCACAGGAAAAACCGAGGATCTGTGACATCATGTCATAAGTTTCAGCGATTAACTGCATCAGGCCGTACTCGATACCGTTGTGCACCATTTTAACGTAGTGTCCCGACGAGCCCGGGCCCAGCCATGTTACGCAGGGTGTGTCGTTCACATGTGCCGAAGCTGCTTCAAAGATATCCTGCACGTGCTCATAGGCCTGCTTCGGACCGCCCGGCATTATGCTCGGCCCGTACCTGGCGCCGTGTTCTCCTCCTGAGACACCCACACCAAGATAATGGATTTTTTTCCCTGAAAGTTTCTCGGCACGTTTGTTAGTATCTTTGAAAAACGAATTACCGGCGTCAATCAGAATATCGTTTTCTGAAAGAAACGGCAGAACATCGTTGATAACACTATCTACCGGTTTGCCGGCGGGTACCAGCATCATTGTAGTCCTGGGTTTGTCGAGCGACTCGATAAAATCCTTTACATTATCGAATCCCCGGACTTTTTTGTCCCGGCCTTCTTTGTTGAGCTGTTCGATTTTTCCCTTGTCTTTATCATACCCGGCAATTGCGAATCCGTGGTCAGCTATATTCAGGACCAGATTGCGCCCCATAACACCCAATCCGACCATGCCGATTTTGTGTTTTTCCTTGGACATAATGTATTCCCTTGTTTTCTAAAAGGTATTTATCTCTATGGTTATTTTGCAAATCCAATCAATTTCAGAGTACATTTAAACCATAATCGGAAAGTTTCTGTTTTGTTGTTTTGATGTTAGTGTGATGTATTGCATTTATTCCAAGACTGTGTGCTACTTCCGTATGTAATTTTCTGTCGTCAACATAGACGGATTGTTCCGGCATGACCTGCGCTACATCGAGAGCCATTCTGAAAATACTCTTATCCGGTTTCCGGAAATGGACGAAACACGAACAAATGAAAAACTGTATGATATCCTTTAATCCAAAGTGATTAACGCGATAAATGGTCAATTCCCGACCTTCATTACTGATAGCGCCTGTTTTCAGTGAATTGTTTTTAGAGATCGACTTAAACGTCTTAATCATTTCCGGCAATGGCTGAGTCTGAGAGAAAAGAAATTTCTTGAAGTCATTTAAGTCGAAGCGGCGATTCTTATGAAAAACTACGAGCCCGAGATATTCATCGATACTTAGTCTGCCTTCTTCATAGGGATTCAAAACCATATGGTGACGTTCGTCGAGTTCATTAAAGTCAAGGTTGAAATTTTCAGCGGCTTTTCTGCGCGTATTTCTGTCCCAGCCGTTTGTGAGCAGAACACCGCCTATATCCAGGAAAAGTGTCGATATTTGGATATTTTTCTTCATAGACCTTGTCCTATGAGTAATATGCGGCAGATTAAAAGATTGATGATAAATAGTCCTTGCCGTGTGTCAGCATTCCCCCGAAGTGGCCGGTCGCGGAGATAAATCCGAAGATGAGAATAATCAACACTGTATAAGCCGCCAACCACCATTTTGTCAGGTGATTTTTTCGAATGGTTCTGATTATAGCGGCTGTTATAACCAGAATCAGCGAAATGACAGCGAGATTACGATGAATATGGGCGATTGACAAATAGTCGGGAGACAATTGCGATTGCTCGCTATCCAGCAACTGGTCTCCCGTAAATGCCGTTGGAATAATAGCAATCGCAGCGAGGATAAGACAATACATCCCGCATATTCTAAAATAATCTTTGCGAGTGACCACCAACAGAAAATCAGCCAATACAGCGGACAGAGCCAGGGCGATAGGGAAGTGAACGAGAATGACATGTAATTTTCCTATTTCCATAATAAGTTCCTTAAATCCGTTATTTTCTTATAATGTTACTTATTAGCTATTTCCGAAACAACGATAATAGCCATAAAATCCTGTAGAAAATGCATCGTTATGGGTGCGATAAGGCTTTTACGCCATAAGTAAATTAATGCAAAAAAAACTCCCATGATTCCTATGGTGATTGCACCACCCAAACCTTCGTATCCATGTCCCAATGTAAAAATAATCGATGAAATCGCAACCGCAGCGACCGGTGAATTTGTTACCGATTTAAAGCGGAGAATCAGATAGCCTCTGAATATGGTTTCTTCGGAAAAGGCTACTATAATAACCAAAATCGTTGCGATAATCTGCTGG
>CAYVXS010000512.1:0-2888 GCA_964454885.1 uncultured Pirellulales bacterium | reverse complement strand
AATTTATCCTATTTTCATGTAACTAATAATACCCTCCGCCGGTGCGATGATTTGTAATCTTGCTTCTTCTCCCAACTCGTCAACGAAGGGTTTTTCAATGAATACAACGATATACTTGCCGAAGCATAAACATATCACTACAGCTATAACGAGGCCGATTATGGCGGAAATGAGTCTTGAACGCAACTCTTCAAGGTGGTCGCCCAGGCTCATGGTGCTATCAAGGGAGGTCTTTGTCTTTTTTTTATTTTTCTTCCTGCTGATGCCCATTTTTTTGGTAAGGCTGAAAAATGCAGATACTTTATGACTACATAGTTAGCGGTCTTTATCGTTCATGCCGGCGGCATCCTTAGTCTCGTTCACTAAGTCATCCTTGGTCTTTTTGACATCATCTACAACATCATTCGTAGTATCTTCAACTTCCTTTATACCCTTTTTGAATTCGTTCAGACTCTTACCTATGCTTCGCGCAATCTCGGGCAACCGCTTGCCTCCAAATATCAGCAATGCAAACAGAAATATCCACAACCAGTCAAGTCCCTGTGGCATACCTATACCAAGAATATATTGAAAATATTCAATCATTTCGATCTCCTTGTCTTTTTATTATACTATATTGCGACCTGCATGGTTTCGTCAAATTCAATAACAATCCGTTTAGGTATGCATTTTTGTATTGCAGATTGTAAAACGGCAATAAAAATACATATATGTAAGATTATATACAGTCAATGGTTAAGGTCAAGCAAATTGATTTGCATATAATCGAGCAATAAACACATCTCCTATTCAGAATAGAAGATTCCAATTATATGCGGCTTTTAAGGTTACCAAATATTCGGATAAATTCGGATTAGTTTTGCCTTAACCTGTGAAACAGCACCGTTGCAGGGTATTTATTGTTCTGTTGATAAGTAAAAAAAATCAGGCATTTCAAATACATAACTGTTTTATATATAAGCATTTAAGTTCAAAGAAAAGTGATTATCCTTGCTTTTAATACCCATATCGGTTATTATAATGACATAAAATCAAACGATATTAATAACTTTTTATCGAGAGATATTATGAAACAATTTTACTACGAAACATGGCTTCCATTCGTATTTAACAAAAGGCGGATTCTGATTCTGGCTATTGCGAGCTATATCGCCCTTTGTTAAGCAGATTAAACTTTGATTTCTTCCCCCGCTGCCCAACCTTGGGCAGCTTTTTTTATGCGCTCGAAGAGCATAATTAATTGACACGCCGGACCGGGCACACTAACTTATGACAACCTGAAAAGCATAGGAGTACTGAAAATGATAATAGTTACCGGTGGGGCCGGCTTTATCGGCTCGGCAATAATTGCCGAATTAAATAAAAGGAAGG
The DNA here is from genome assembly GCA_964454885.1 of uncultured Pirellulales bacterium. Lineage (GTDB taxonomy): Bacteria > Planctomycetota > Phycisphaerae > Sedimentisphaerales > Anaerobacaceae > JAFGPS01. The sequence goes on along the minus strand of CAYVXS010000512.1, from coordinate 1,517 downwards.
TCACGGATATTCTCGTTGTCGACCAGTTAGGCTGTGATCAAAAATGGAAAAACCTGCGGAACCTCTCTTTCGCAGATTATGTCGAAAAAGACGACTTTCTGGAAATGGTTATCGAAGACAAGCTCGACGGCTCCGTCGAAGCTGTTTTACATCTTGGTGCATGCTCGGACACGACAGAAACGAATGCATCCTACCTGCTTAAAAACAACTATGAATACACAAAACTCTTAGCTCAATGGTCAACCAACGCAGATATTCGATTCATATATGCATCGAGCGCAGCTACATACGGAGACGGTTCAGCCGGATTCATTGACGATGAAAACGATATAGAAAGTCTCAGGCCCTTGAATATGTACGGCTACTCAAAACATCTGTTCGATCTGTGGGCAAGAAGAACCGGACTGTTAAAGAAAATTGTGGGGCTGAAATACTTCAATGTGTTCGGGCCCAACGAGTACCATAAAGCCAATATGAGAAGCTTCTGTTTAAAAGCCTTCGAACAGATTAACACCACCGGAAAAGTGAGCCTGTTCAAATCATACAAACCCGAATTCAAGGACGGCGAACAGGTTCGGGATTTTGTTTATGTTACTGATGCTGTGAACATGACCCTGTTTTTTCTGGACAATCCAAGGCGAAACGGTATTTATAACATCGGAACAGGCAGGCCACGTACATGGAACGATTTAGTCAGTGCGGTTTTTGTCGGAATGGGAAGAAAGCCAAATATCGAATATATTGAAATGCCCGATTCTATCCGCAATCAATATCAATACTATACATGTGCAGAGACAGCCAAACTTCGCAAAGCCGGCTACGAAATAGCAACTATACCTCTTGAAGACGCGATAAAACAATATATCCAAGACTATCTGCTTAAATGTGGATACTTAGAGGGCTAAGATTACCATGATTTAAAAGGTGATTTTCCTAAAAACGGCGAATTTCTATACCTCTTAACATAAGTCACTCAATATACCAAAATGTCGGTGACATTTACGGAAGTGCGGAGTGCTTTTACTGGTAAAAGACAAGAATGCCGTGTCACATCAAAAATTAATGGATTTTCATTCTGCCTGACTTTCCACCTTTTCCTCGGCGCATGCAGGGGCTTCGTCCGGAAACTCACTTAAGGTCCAGTAAAGCTCAACCGTTCTGATCGCCTCGACAAAGCTTTTGTAATCCGCTGGCTTAACAATATATCCGGCGGCACTAAGATTAAAGGTTTCAAATCTGTCCCATTCATTCTTGGACGTGGTGAATACTATAATCGGAATTCTTCTGTAATCGTTGTCGGCTTTAACGATCTGAAGGAATTCTATGCCGTTCATTTTCGGCATATTCAAATCCAGAAAGATAACACAAGGTCTCGGATTTGACTCGTCATTTAGATATTCCAGAGCTTCTTCGCCGTTAATTCTGTGCACAAGTTGATTTGCAACCTTAAGATCCTTAAGTGCACGCTTAAGTGTCATGGCATCTACGTGGTCATCCTCAACTAACATAATTGGCTA
>CAYVXS010000511.1:0-2889 GCA_964454885.1 uncultured Pirellulales bacterium | reverse complement strand
GTTATACCATAGGGCGTTCACTTCAACCGCCTTGCCGTACCTGGGAGTAAAGGCAATCCCGTCATATTTCGCATCCATCCATGTTAGCTGAGTTTGCTCGTTTCCTCCGGTAATAAGCCCGTCGGTTTCGGCGTGAATATCGAATCGTGTTCCCTTGTAATATGAATCAATTATGTTTTGGATTGTCGGCAGAAGCTCTTTCGTAAATCCGGTGGAATTGCCGCTTGCCTGCAGATATTGAAAGGCTGCCACGATAAACCAGAGAGAGGCATCGATACTATTAAAGCATGCCGTATTGCTTATGTCGTCGAAACGTGACGGGATCATACCCTCGTCTGATTCCGATGCAAAGGTTGTAAGTACTGAAAAAGCTTCCTCGTTTCTTCCGGTGCAAAGCAATAAACCGGGCAGGGAAATAAAGGCATCTCTGCCCCAGTCCGCAAACCACGGATAACCGGCTAAAATAGAGGTGCTGGAGTTTTTGTTAATCCTGCGTTTTACAATGAACTGGTCGGCTGCAAAGCATAATTTGTCAAGTAATGCGGAATATTTTTCGCGCCTGTCATGGGGTATTGATAGAAATTTCGAATTATATCCTTTATTTTTGATTTCTATCCGGTGTTTTCGTAGATTTTCGCATACCGCATCTATGTTGGTGTTGATTAATTTGTCCGGGGCAGGGCCCTTTGTGGGAATATGCAGATTTGCCCAGAGCACGATTTTTTTCGGAGAGCTGATCCGACATTTAAAGAAGCCGGGGGTCCACAGATCTTCGGCGTAATCCTGTCCTCTTTCTTTGTTGTCACGATAGACGAAATTGAACCACCATTGTTTGTCTTTGGTGAACTTAGCTGAAGGGCAGCTCAAAAGCAGCCGACAACTGTTCGGCGAATTGTGGTGGACCAGCAGGTTATTTCCATGCAGCTTCGAGCATAACGGGGCATAAGATTTCTGGAGAGAGTGGAAATCTCTCAGGCCGACGAACGGCCTTACGACGAAATCTATAGGTTCGTGAACGTTCAGGAATTCATAAACCAAGGCGACCGTATCCGTGTCACGAAGCAGGTACACGGATTTTGTAAGCTCGAATTTATTTAGCTCGTAATAAAAATGTGCTCCTATGTCCTGGCTGAATCCTTTTTGATAGCAAAAACCCGCCGGTGAAAATTTATTTGTGAATTCCAGGGTTGAAAGGTTATAAACCTTGCCCGTCGATATTATCATTTCGAGACAGCTTGACAGGGCCATTATTCTGTTAAGGGGCGGAGTGAGCGAGCCGATAAGCAATCCGTGATAACCGCTGGTATTACAGCCTATTATTGTGGACGAAGAGTAACTTCCGCGGCCGTTTGTCAAAAGCCATTGTTTTTTAAGCAGGCTCTCTATGGGTATCTCAGCGGTGGATAAGGATATTATCGAGGCATCGTCGGCTTTTTGCAATGTTAACACAATTCTACTCCAAAAACCACTATTATTGATACAGCTTAAGCCCCTGGATTTTTTTATATTACTATATGGTTATACGCCTTTGTTAATTGTTATGTAACAGAAATCGCCGTCAATGGCAAAGATTAAACTGCCTGATCGGCCGGCTGCAAATCCGGTGGATTTTTATCCTGCGATTTCACGTCCCGAATAGTATTTTTTGTGTCTTTTTTATTTCCGGGACACAATTTGCCCCCATCAATTTGTTCGGAACAACGGCTGTGGAGACTATCGAGCACATTCATAAAATTAATATAAGAATCATACGGTGAGTCATAGGGGTTAAAGTATTTATGAACGTCGCCGTCGGCGAAGTATTTTGTGCACATATAATAAAAATGGTCCGAGGTCTGTAGCCTTCGCCAATCGGTAATGAGTTTCTCGTCGTTAGTCTGTTTAATTTTCTTTTCGAGACGATAAAGCTCATGGATCGCGTTGGATTGCATGGCGTTTCCGAGCCAGGCCGAGAGATCTCTTTCGGTGTCCGCCCAGCTTATAATATGGGGTACGTCAACAGTATCGAAAACGTCGTAACATTGAGCGACTTCGGTCGGAGTCTTAAAATTGTTGTCGGGGTGTTTTAGAATCTCATGGGGAAGATGCCGCATAAAATCGAAAATGCCGGTATCTTCCCACTGGTGTTCGCCGAACGTCTCGTAGTCCATAAACAGGTTGACCACATTGCCGTTACCGTTCACATTGTGTATCCAGTTTGCGAATTTTTCGGCGGTCAAAGGCCATTGAGCCCAGCCGCGATTGGAAAATCTGAATGCGATATCGTCGCTGAGCGAATAATTTTTAAGCAGCAGTTTTAGTTTCTTGCAGCCTTTCGGTCGGTACAAAAAGTTGGGGCTTCTGAAGCCCAGGACATGATCGGCCCCTTCCGTTATAATGGCGTCGAATTTGTCCATCGATTCAATCAGGCAGGCCAAATCATTGTTGTATATCAGCTCCGTATTTCTAAATACCCGTGGTGTTTGTCCGAAGTAATAATTTATCGTCTCGATGTGCTTGTTGATTTGATCTATGAATTCGTTCCGTGAGTATAAAAAACTCAGACTGTGATAATAAGTTTCGGCCAGAAATTCGACACAACCGGTCCTGGCCAGGGCGTCGAAAGTGCTCATTACTTCGGGTGAATATTCCAGCAACTGCTCTAACAGAATACCGGTAATACTGTATGCGATTTTGAATCTGCCCTCAAAACGGCGAATTATGTCCAGGAGGAGACGGTTCGCAGGCAGATAGCATTTGTTCGCCACCTTTCTGCATATTGAACTGTTCTTATGGTCGTCAAAATAATGCTGACTGCTGTCGAATACCGTGTAATGTCTCAGTCTCACAGGCTGGTGCACTTGAAAATAAAAGCATACAGAAGGCATAATCTTGCGTCTCACTTTTTTT
>CAYVXS010000510.1:0-2889 GCA_964454885.1 uncultured Pirellulales bacterium | reverse complement strand
ATGCTGTTAGTTCGCATCCGTACTGAGCAAATCGTCGTCGGTGTCCGGTTCCTTATCGGGTCCCCAGCTTCTGATTGCAAAAGGCAGATCGTTTTCCGGATAAGCCTCGTAAACAAAATCGTTACCCCAGCCGTCCTTTGGTATTTCCGTTGTTTCCAGGTAACCGCCCGGTTCCCAGTTCGTAACATCGCTGGGCTGCTGAATCAAAGCAGTTAATCCTTCGTCATCCGTCGGGTATCGAGCAGTATCCATCTTAAACTGGTTGACGGCAGAATGGAGCATCTTTAAATTGGCCTTGGTTGTCGTAATACGGGCCTGGTCGATTTTGGATGATACTTTTGTTACTACTAAAGTGGCGAGCAGACCGAGGATAATAAGCACAGCCATAAGCTCTACCATCGTGAAACCATATCTGTTGTATTTATTAGTTTTTTTCCTTGTCATTTTTTTTACCTCCCGGGGGTCTGTTATAAATTCCCTGATGTAACTTCTAAAATCGGTAATATTGTTGCGTAAGCAATAACAGCGATTATTGCGGCCATAACTATAATAATGAGCGGTTCGACCGCCGCACTTAGTCTTTCAATTACTATATCTGTCGAGGCCTCGAGATTATCACTGATGTTTTTAAGCATTTTTTCGAGCTCGCCGCTTTTTTCCCCGACGGCGACCATGTGAGCGATTGCCGGATCGATTACGCCGCTGTCCCTCAGAGGTGTTGCAATATCGGCCCCGGCGAGAATTCTTTCCCGCGACTGATGTACGGCTCTTTTCATAAGGGCATTTCCGGTCACTTCGGAGACAACTCTCAGAGACTCGGCCATGGCAAGTCCCGAACCGAGGAGCGTCGAAAGAGTCGATGCGAAACGCGCGGCAACACGCTGTTTTATCAAACGGCCGAATATGGGCAGAGACAGCATCAATTTGTCACGCAGGTATGCTCCGCGTTCTGTCTTGAGAAATTTTCTGAGTACCCAGACTATCCCGGCGATAGCTGCGATAACCACAAGCAGCCACCCGCTTGACATGACATAACCGACATCCACTAATCGCTTTGTAATCCATGGCAGCTCGTGGCCCGTTCTGGTGATTTGATCCGCTAATTTCGGAATGACCTTTATCGTCAGAACCAGAATCGCAAAGATGCAGAAAATAATCAGGACAATCGGGTATATCATTGCCGTTAAAACTTTCGACTCGACACGCTGGCGTTTTTCCATAAAGCCTGCAATAGTCGCGAGACTCTGGCCCAGAGTGCCGGTAACCTCGCCCACGCGGACCATGCTTACATATACGACGTCGAAATAATCGCCGTAGTCACTCAAGGCATCCGTAAACGATTCGCCCGTGACGACACGGTCGCGAATATCGACAAGAGCATTCTTAAATCGCACATCGGATGTCTGAAGGCTAAGAACGGAAATGGCCTCGGTCAGCTTGATGCCTGAATTAAGCAAAGTGGCCATCTGCTTGGTAAAGTCGGTTATCTGTGTTTTACGTCGTTTGGCAAAAAAAGCAAACACCGAAATTTTACTTTCCGACCTGGAGCTTGCCTGGGTAATCGACGATGGGTGAATGCTCCTGGCCCGGAGCTGTTTCCGGGCGGCATAGGGACTTTCCGCGGCAATCGATCCCTTGACTTTTTTGCCGTTCGCTGCTATTGCTGTATAATGGTATCTTGGCATAATTAAATCTAAAAATTAAAACATAAAACGTAAAATCACTTAACTATATTTTACATTATGTCCGTCTGAGTTACCCGCAAAACCTCGGAGATAGTTGTTATTCCCGCCAGAGCTTTTCTTGCCCCGTCCATTCTCAGGGTTTTAAGGCCCGTGTCAAGGGCATATCTTTTTATTGTACCGGCGGATTCCCTTTTGTATATCAGGTTCTGGATTTCTTCGTTAATCATCATCATTTCATAGATACCGGTCCGGCCGCGATAACCTGTCTGGAAACATTTTTCACAACCTGTTCCTACATAGAATTCACCTTCGAAATCCGATTCATTTTCACCCAGCCCCAGCTCTCTTAGCTGGTTGAGTGTCGGCTTTACAGACTCTTTGCAATCCTGGCAAACCTTTCGAACCAGCCGCTGAGCTATGATAGCTATCAATGAAGAGCTTACCAGATACGGCTCGACTCCCAGGTCCAGAAGTCGGCTGACCGCGCCGGCCGAGTCGTTCGTATGCAGCGTGCTGAAGACCAGGTGGCCCGTGAGAGAAGATTGTATTGCCATGCGGGCCGTCTCGATGTCACGGACTTCGCCGACCATGATGACATCGGGGTCCTGACGAAGCACGTGCCGGAGCGAAGTGGCAAAAGTCATTCCCTTTTTAGAGGCGACCTGAATCTGGCTTATGCCTTCGAGCTGATATTCGATAGGGTCCTCAATCGTTATAACGTTTTTCTCCGCCGAGTTGATTCTGTTCAGACAGGCGTAAAGCGTTGTGCTTTTTCCGCTGCCGGTCGGGCCGGTCACGAAAATTACGCCGTGAGAGCGGTTAAGCAGTGAATCGAATTTATTCAAATCTTCCTTGCTCAATCCCAGCTCGTCCAAGGTGAACAGGCCTGTGCTTTTATCCAGCAATCGCAGAACGCTTCTTTCGCCGAAGCTGGTTGGGACGGTGCTGATACGCAAATCGACTTCCCGCTGGCCCAGCCTGACGGAGCACCTGCCGTCCTGGGGCATCCTGCGCTCGGCGATATCCATACCGGCCATGACTTTAATACGGGAGATAATAAGCGGCAGAACGTTTCTGTTCAGGCTGAGAGTGTCGTATAATATTCCGTCAATTCGATAACGAATCTGGATCTTCGATTCGTAAGGATGAACGTGAATGTCACTGGCCCTTAACTGCAGGGCGCGGAAAAGGATGTCGTTGACTA
>CAYVXS010000509.1:0-2895 GCA_964454885.1 uncultured Pirellulales bacterium | reverse complement strand
TCTAATCATACTTTGCATTATTACAAAGGTGATTTCTTTGCACAGGATTAAAAAATTAAGCGGCGGGTATTAGCCTTACAAATACCTGATTTCAAGTATGTCATTGCGAACATCGTGAAGCAATCTTCAATCAATAAAACATTATGTTTATGTATTTAATGGAAGATTGCCGCAGTCGCCCAAATAGGCTCCTTCGCAATGACCTGTTTAATTAAATTGCTTCGCCCCTAAGGGGCAAGCTCCATTGAATGAAACAATCGAGTATCTAAAATCCAGTATCGAGAATCGATGGTGTCGGCCATAAGAACACCTGAAAATCCAAAAACAGTTGAAATCCGGATGAAATACATGTATTGTGAATCTCCGTGAGATTTGTCATACATGTACAAAGGAGCTGTTATGAATCGAATTGCCAGACGTGAGTTTCTCTCAACATTGGGGCGAAGTGCACTGGGTGCTGTCATCGGCCAATCATTTATTAAAAACGGCTGGGCATCGGCCGGAGATTCCTCACAAAAGAAACCGAACTTCGTGATACTTTTCGCAGACGATATGGGATACGGCGATTGGAACCGCGGCGGACATCCGACCATACGAACGCCCAATATGAACAAGATGGCCGATGACGGCATACAATTGACCCAGTTTTACAGCGGCAATCCGGTCTGTTCGCCGTCGAGGTCGGCCTTATTGACGGGAAGAAACTGCATTCGAACGGGTGTAATAAATGTATTCTTCCCCAACAACGATATGGGAATGTCGCCGAACGAAGTCACAATAGCGGATGCACTTAAACCGCTCGGATACGCTACGGCCTGCATTGGCAAATGGCATCTCGGCGATAAATACGAATATCGGCCGCTCAGACAGGGATTCGATTATTATTACGGCATCCTTTACAGCAACGACATGGAAAATCCGGATATTTACCGTAACGATGAGATTGTCGAGCATCCGTCCGACCAGAAGACACTTACAAAAAGATATACGGAAGAAGCCTTAAAGTTCATTGAAAAGAACAAGGACCGGCCGTTTTTTGTATATCTGCCTTATACCTTCCCACATATTCCCCTCTACGCTTCGGAAAATTTCCAGGATACCTCGATACGCGGATTGTTCGGTGACGTAGTCGAAGAGCTTGACTGGAGCGTGGGACAAATAAACCAGACGCTCGACAAGCTCGGGCTTTCCGACAACACTCTCGTGATATTTACCAGCGATAACGGCCCGTGGATAACACAGAATCAAAATGGCGGTACGGCGGGTCTGCTCCGCGGCGCCAAGGGCGATACATGGGAAGGGGGTATGCGTGAGCCGTTTATAGCCCGCTGGCCGGGACGAATCCGGCCCGGGACAATTTCGATGCAGGTCGCCTCGGTACTCGATTTTTTACCTACGCTTGTGACACTTGCCGGTGGAAAGCCGCCGGATGACCGCCCGATAGACGGCATAAATATGATGCCGGTGCTCGAAGGCGGAAACTTGCCGGAGCGGACAATTTTCTATTACAGTGCCGAACGATTGAACGCGGTCAGAAAGGGTAAATGGAAATTGCACTATAGATATTACGAGCACAGCAAAGGCGGCTACCTGGTCACCCGAAACTGGGTAACACCCGAAAAACCGTTATTATTCGATCTTCAGGCCGATCCCTCTGAACGGTTCGACCTTGCAGACAAGTTCCCGGAGATTGTGCGCGAGCTCGAAAATACGGCTTCGCGGTATCAAAAAGAGATCGAGCAAAAAGGTGAAAACATGGATTTAATCAAATGGTTCAAAAGCAACGGGCACTTAAAAGGCACACCATGGGGTTAAATCAATAATGCTGATTCTCATAGGAAAGGCATAATATGAAAACCAAAAAGTATCTTACTTTACTTGTACTTGCGGGTATTTTCTCCTTTTCGTTTCAATCCTTCTTAATAGCCCAGAAATCGGCAGAACCTAACCAGCCGGTGACAGAAGATACCAATGCCATTGTGACAGAAGCGGATAATACCGCTCCGGAACTTCCCGTAAAAGAAAGTGAAACGGTCGGAACAAAACCGCAATACAATTTTGTCACCGAGCCGCACGAGATTTTGGCGGGCCTGCAGGGTGTGGGAGTGGTTGTGGAAGCATTTCAGCCTGAAGCGAAAAAATACGGCCTGACCGAGCAGCTCTTTCGTAAACTCGCTGAATCACGGCTCCGCCAGTCCGGCGTAAAAGTTCTTACGGGGCAGCAACAATTGCAAACGCCGGGACGTTCGTATCTGCACGTATGTATTACGCCGGTAATCCTCGAGGATGTCAATTTCGTCGCAGTCTCGGTAACCGTCAAGCTCAACGAGCTTGTCACCTTGTGGAGAAATCCGTCGGTGGTCGTTATGGCTACTGCATGGGACGCGGGTCAGGTTATGCTCCTCGAGAAAGATAATATGGACATTATCAAAGAAACTACCCAGAACCTTATCGACGAATTTATCAATGCGTACCTCGCCGCGAATCCGGATTCCGTTTCCGCAGGGCTCCCGAAGGCAGGAGTCATAACGGGAATAACATACAGTGAAAACAAGTCCTTCGCGATAATAGGCACCAATATTGTCAGCGAGGGCCAGACCATCGAAGGAATAAAGATCGTTAAAATATACCCGGACAAAGTCGAATTCGAGAAAGACGGCAAACGCTGGACACAGGGCATGAACGAATCAACGAACCCGCAGTGGAAATAGAAAAAATTACCCGATGCTCGTGCCGGGCTGAAAAAAATATTTATCACGGATAAATCAGGCGGACCGGTTTTTCTAAACAACTTCAATGCATCTCTTACACAAATCGGGATGCTTGCTGTCGGTGCCGACACTCGGCCAGTAGTTCCAGCATCGCTGGCATTTTTTGTATTCGCTTTTTTGTGCA
>CAYVXS010000508.1:0-2895 GCA_964454885.1 uncultured Pirellulales bacterium | reverse complement strand
CGCTGAAATCCGGGCAAGTCACGCCCACACCCGACACCCGTTTCGTAATCTCCGCCGGCTCGAAAGGCTCAGTGAACTTCAACATTGTGTCTCTGTTCCCGCCGGTATTCAAGGAACGTATCGGTGCCGCACTGGGCGGTCGGCCCGCTACAGGTTTCCGGTCGGATATCATGCAACTGCTGGACGATATGCACCCGGCGTTCCTGCGCTTTCCGGGCGGTAACTATATCGAAGGCTCCAATTTTGCTAATCGTTTCAACTGGAAAATCATGATCGGGCCGTGGGAAGAGCGTCCCGGTCACCAGAGTCCCTGGGGCTATCGGTCTTCTGACGGTTTGGGTTTGCTGGAGTTCCTCGAATGGTGTGAAGAATTGAATATGGAGCCGGTTGTCGGAGTTTATGCCGGCCTGCACCTCGACGGCGGCCGTGATATAAGAACAGGCGAGGCGCTGAAACCGTTTATTCAGGATGCACTTGACGAAATCGAGTACATCACCGGTGATGTCACTACCGAGTGGGGCGCCCGCCGAGCCAGGGATGGCCATCCGACTCCGTTTAAGCTCACTTATGTCGAGATCGGCAACGAAGATTTTCTCAATAATGGCACCGCCTCTTACCGTGGCCCGGAAGGTCGCTTTGCCATGTTCTACAATGCCATCAAAGCCAAATACCCCAATATCCAGGTGGTTGCCACCGTCGATCCTCAAGTGCCGCATGATGTGATCGACAATCACCACTATATGTCACCCAATGCCGCGATTCGCAATGCCCATCTGTACGACAATACCGATCGCAACGGCCCGAAGATTTTCGAAGGTGAATGGGCCTCCCAGGAACAAGGTGTTCAACGTGGTCTTACTCCCTCTTTCCGGTGCGCTCTGTCCGATGCCGCATTTCTTACCGGCCTGGAAAGAAACGCCGACATTGTTATTATGACCTGCTACGCTCCGTTGTTTACCCGGATGAACCCGGGCGGCAGTCAGTGGAGTACCGATCTGATTGGTTACGATACCCTGACCAGCTTTGGTTCGCCGTCGTATTATGTACAAAAGATGTTCTTCAATGCCAAGGGTGACCGTGTTATCCCTGTTGTGCAAATCGTTCCCCAGACGATTCCGATTCAGGAATCCACACAGGAACCTGCACAGACTCCCGGAGCCCGGTCCGGTCGCGGCCGCAGGGAAGCTCCACCCAGTCCCGAAGAACCTCTTTTTGCATGTGCCAGTAAGGAGGACGCCTCCGGTGACATTATCCTGAAGGTCGTCAATATCTTTGACGTGGACCAAACCATGACCGTTGAGCTGGTCGGAGCCGATATCCAAAAAGTGGCGACCGGCCAGGTCATGACCGGGATACCTGACGATATCAACTCCGTGGACGCCCCGTTCTATACGGTCCCAAAGGATATCATTGTCACTGATGCAAGCTCCAACTGGAAGCACACCTTCCCGGGAAATTCCATCACAGTCGTTCGCTTTAAGACCAAATAATGGAGTTCCGACGTCCGGATTTTGTGTAGCTAATGGATTTATTTTTTTCGAAGAATGCTGTACTCAATCACGTGTTTATTAGACAAGTATCTTCAATGAAAGGAAATCTATCATGAGAAAGAAAACGATATTAACACTTGTGGTCTGTGTCATGTTGTGAGCTGTCACCGTATATGTCACAGATGTACAGACGAATCGCGGCGGTCGCAGCGGTTCCGGCCGAAGTGGTTTTAGCGGCTTTAGACGCGGCCGGTTTTCGCCCCCCCCTGCTCCTGTACCTCCGGAAGTTGCAATGCCACAGCTCGATCGTCTGGATTTGTAACCGCAACGTCAATGTAAGCCCATATATGAGAAAGAAAGTGGAACTGTGGATTGATCATAAAAAGGCTGTTATCGTATTTTTTTATTGGCGAAGAGGAAGAAATAAAAGTAATAAAATCGAATGTTGTAAAACAGACACAACGCACTGCTGCTAAGGCGACGTCGGCCTTGAATGTCGAATTGTGATTACATCTGTTATTTTTAATAAATCTGCCTCCTGAACATGTTATCGTCTCAGGCAACAAATCTATCTTTACTATGCCCCCAGTTTTTGAGGAGTATTACACCAAAGATAATTATTCCTTCTCATGCATTTCTGAAATGAATTTTATTTCCGGCGTTATTTTAAGCTTTTGAGTACACTTTTCTTCACATTGGCCGCACTGAGTACATGAAGACGGAGCCGCCGATCTTTCCTGATTCAACTCACTGACGGTCCAGTTATAAATATCCCTCGCCTTTAGAGGAACTTTAAGCAACTTTTCATGGTAAGAGACATTCATCATGGCCGGTATGTTGATATGTGCCGGGCAAGGCAAACAGTATTGACAGTTAGTACAGAAGCCCATACTCGTCGAGGACAATTTCTGCATGGCTTTTTCGAGGGCGGCTATTTCATCTTTTGTAAGAGGTGGCTTCCGATAATTCTCAAGCGTCGAGTTGATATCGGAAGGCTTATTAATACCGCAAAGAATCGTATCGATATTCTTATTACCGGCTAAATATCGATGAGCTGTTTCAACAAGATCCTGTGTTCCAAGAGCCCGACTCAAAGCCGATTTTACCACAGGAGAATCTTCAGCCAACATTCCGCCTCCGACCGGATTCATTACAATTGTGGCGATCCCCTTATCATGGGCTTTGGAAATCACATCCGCATATGTTTGATTGAGCATGTTATAGGTAAACAAAATCGCCTCACACCAGTCGGCTTCGTCGATGTATCGACTGATATTATCCGGGCTGTCATGTGTTGTAAATCCGGTATGCCCAACAATACCCTCTTCTATAGCTCTTTTTATGCCGTCCAACATCCCCCCTTTCGTGACTGCCTGCTCATAATGCTCTCGTTTGTCGATATTCC
>CAYVXS010000507.1:0-2898 GCA_964454885.1 uncultured Pirellulales bacterium | reverse complement strand
GGCAAACCCGGTCCGCATATGATTCAGGGAATCGGTGCCGGTTTTGTCCCCGATGTGCTGAATACGAAAGTGATAGACGAAATCGTGCAAATAACGAACGCCGAAGCGTTCGAGACCGCCAAGCAGCTTGCGAAAGAAGAAGGTATCTTTACCGGTATCTCAGCCGGGGCTGCGGCGGCTGCGGCGATAAAATTGGCCAAACGCAAAGAAAACGCCGACAAATTAATCGTTGCCGTTCTTTGCGATACCGCCGAACGTTACATAAGCACCATACTTTTTGAATGAGTATTTTCTATCGATGACGGCCCAAAATTGGGATATCAAATTATTCGAGCCGAGCCTGCAACCATGGAAGCCGGTAAAAGACCTTTCGAGGCAGATTACGGTGTTAATGAGCGGCGGTGTTGACAGCAGCGTCACCGCCTGCCTTCTCAAGGAACGAGGCTGGGATGTTCTGGGTGTCACGATGAAGATACCTGTTTCGTGCCAGACGAACAAACGTGGGTGTTGCGGAGCCGACGCCGCTTTCGTGTGCGAGCAGCTCGATATACCGCATTATTTCATTGACGTCACCGTACCTTTTGAAAAGCTTATTATCGAAAGATTCCACCAGTCGTATGCAAAAGGCGAGACACCAAATCCATGTGTTGATTGTAATACTCTGTTGAAATTTTCGCTGGTATGGGATTTTATAGAGAACAACTTCGGAATAGACAAACTCGCGACAGGCCATTATGCAAGGGTCTCTCAAAATAATAATCAGTGGCATCTTGGTATGGCAAAAGACAAAACAAAAGACCAGAGTTATTTTCTTCACGGCATCGCCCCGGCGAAGCTTCCAAAGCTTAGACTACCTTTGGGCGAACTTACAAAAAACGAGGTTCGTTCGATTGCGGCGGAATTAAAATTGGTCGTCGCCAATAAATCCGAAAGCATGGAATTATGTTTTGCCGGTCAGGGTGATTACAGATCTGTCCTGGATTGCTCCGAAGCTCAAACACCGGGTGACATTACCGATATGCAGGGCAACAAGATAGCCATTCACAAAGGGATTGCAAATTACACGCTTGGACAAAGACAAGGCATCGGCTTTGCAGGAGGTAAACCTCTTTATGTGGCTAAAATAGATCCCAAAACAAATACCATTGCCCTTGGCAATCGAGAAGATATAAGTTCCAGTAAAATTATGGCGGAGAAAATCAATGTTTTAATACCAGAAGAGTTTATTACGGAGAATTCCTTTTTTGGTAAAATCCGTTCGTACGGCAGTCCCCAACCGTGCAGATTAATTAACTTGAGCAAAACCGGTATGACGGTTGAATTCGATAAACCTCAATTTGCCCCGTGTCCCGGCCAGAAAATTGTCCTGTATAATAATTTTGACAATATTGTTGCCGGGGGTACCATATCAGCATAAATTTCGTCCCGAATGTAAATTGCTTGAAAATGTTTTACGAACAATATATACCCCATGGGGGTATATAGCATAATAAGAAAACCATTGGATAAAGAAAAATGATTAAAAATCCTAATCATGAGAATAATTTGGTCGCCCTAAGGCGGATCGAAGGCCAGGTGCGTGGTGTTCAATCAATGATTGAAAATCATGAATACTGCATCGATATTTTGAACCAGATATACGCTATAAAAGGAGCACTTGCACGAGTGGAAGAAAAGATTTTAGAAAAACATTTTCAACATTGTGTAACTCAGGCTGTAAAAGGAAAATCTGAAAAGGAGAAACAGCAAAAATTGGATGAAATTTTGAAACTTATAAACCGAACGCGTAAAGGATAAAAAGATTGGATTGGACAGATTCAAAAAGGAGGCCTTATCATGAACAATAAACATGAAGTATCATTGGCTTCGGTAGTCGCGGGATATTCGGCAGCAGTAATTGCGTTCGGAATGGGAATTTATGCGATATACCAATATTATGCGATGCCGGATAAGACTATTTTAGGGCTTATATTAGAGCATAGCTTACATGTAATCGTTCTCGGGCTGCTCATTTACGGGACGTTATATGCCGTATTATACAAGAAAGTCGTTAGCCCGATACGGGATTTGTATTTGAAGCTGTATGCGATTACGCGTGGTAACTTAAGCCATATCGAGATTGACTCAAACATTGTCGAAATTGCCCAGATTGCCGAAGGTGTCCAGGTTTTACTGAACGGCATGGATCATAGTGTGCCGAAGGTTTCTCTTACCGAACTTTCAAATCGCACAAAAAGGATTCGTTCAATAGCCAAAGAATCCGATGCTTTGGATATGTCTTCTAAGGATTTTCTAATACATTTGTCAAATGAAATAGAAGAAGTCGTTAAGGAGCTTTCTTCTGTAAAACATAAAAAGGAAAAAAGTGGGAATATATAATCTTGATAATTAAAGTATAAAATATTACTTTAACTTAGTGGGCTTGGTGAAATATGAGTAGCTCTTAGCGGATTTTTTATCATGGAGGTTATAAATGAGATTTCGATTGCTGTTTTTTTGCGTAATATTATCCCTCGTTTTCCAGAGCAATTGTTTGCAGGCTTCACAGCAACCGATTGACGTAAATAATCTAATTAAACTTGAAGATTACCTGTCGTTTGCCGCTTTAAATAATGCGGGTCTTGAGTCGGCCTTCGAGCAGTGGAAAACAGCGGTGGAGCAGGTCCCTCAGTCAAAATCGCTACCGGATCCGAAATTCACTTACGGATATTTCATTAAAGAGGTAGAGACAAGAGTCGGGCCGCAAAGACAAAGGTTAGGTCTGATGCAGACGTTTCCCTGGTTCGGAGCGATAGAGGCCCGGACCGATTCTGCTGCGGCCGAAGCAAAGGCTGCACATAAAAGATATGAAGCAGCCAAACTGGAATTGTTTTATAAGGTGAAGGATTCGTTCTATGA
>CAYVXS010000506.1:1400-2917 GCA_964454885.1 uncultured Pirellulales bacterium | reverse complement strand
GCTCCGGTTTGATGATCAGCAGAACAAACAGATAAAATACTGTAAAAAAAACCACCGCCTCAATTGCCGAAAGGTGACGCAATGCAAATTCTTTTGTCTTTGAAAGGTTCATTTATTGCATTCAACCAATTACATCTCAATGTTCCTGGCGGTTGTCACTTCAATTTCAAAGAGCAGATCGTCACGACAAATGTCCGCGATAACCGGAATGATCGGCCAGCCGGGACAGTACCTGCCGTCAATGAAGACCTGTCTGACCTCCGGCGTTTTACAATAGGCCATTGCATGTACGATATCATCGTCACCATAATCAAATTCCTTGAGAACGGCGCAAACATTATCTACGGTTGTTTCTATCTGTGTCTGAGCATTTCCGGGATGCAGGGTACTGCCGTCGGCGGCAATGGAGGCTGTGCCGGATACATATACGGTATAACCGGCCGGGGTTCGCGTCTTGCAGCTTCTTGAAAAGGCGGAACCATAGTCAAGTGCGGACTTTTGGTTTCCCCCGCTGTCAAGATACTCAATGAAGCTTTGTCGGCCTGCAACGGCGGCAAGTTCCATCGCGCACACAGAATCGTTCCCCGTATGGATTCCAATGCCGGTACTGGCAGGCATTCTGCGATCTCCATTGTTCGCAATGATCCCGCGTTCTCTGAAAAAAGTATTCCTGACCTGGTTAAAAACATTATACCATTTTAAGATGTCTTTAAGCCACATCCACGTGCGGGGAACAGCCCCAAAATTTATCCCGACATCATTTAGAATGGATTCTGCGGATTGCAACATCGCTCTCGCCTGGTTTGCCAGTCCGGAAATATCGGGCTGCTGTATGTTTGACAGCGTTAGATAGAGAAGCTCGGGAATTCTGACTACACGTCCGCAGGGTGTGTGGTTGAATGTGAGGATATCGGGCGCCCCGCATTCGGCGATCGCATGAACCTGAATACCCACAACTGAACCGCCTGCGCCCCCGCTGACAAGCCAGGTGGGCGATACGCAGTCGTCAAGTTCATTATAAATTTTCGTCCTGACCGAGGCGGCCTTTTCCCGCGTCTGCTCGGTTATAAAAATTCTTTCCTGAAGGATATGCGCATTGTTCCGTTTTAATGCTTCAGCGACACCGCAAAACAGTTCGAGGTTCTGGGTATTGCCGGTTAAAGGCAGCCTCGGCACAGCCGTGATATACATCTCGGTTATGTCACTTGCCTTAATTGTCCGGATATTCAACTTCACCCACATCTTCCTGTATACATGATTATCATGCGTAAAAAAGCGTTTTAGCCCCATAAGACACGATTAATTATACCAAAAAACATGTCACAAGGTCAAGAAGATTCTTTTCTCTAACTATTTTGAGGTACACCATAATTTTAAGCACAATTTCACAGCAAATCCTCCCCGTGACGCAGGCGGACACCTTTAATTTCACATATTTAAATTCATGGCAGGATTGCTCACCGAAGTTATCATACTCCCATCAAGAAAATACTAGATTGCTCATGTCATATCCTGTA
>CAYVXS010000506.1:0-1390 GCA_964454885.1 uncultured Pirellulales bacterium | reverse complement strand
TTTAAAATGCAAGGCGAAACTAATGTTTTCAAAACGCGTAAATCGTGTACATCAGCCAAAGGAGGACAATATCATGGATAGACGAGCCTTTACACTCATCGAATTACTGGTGGTAATTGCCATTATCGCGCTATTGATGGGAATCCTGCTGCCGGCATTACAGCAGATTAAGAAACAAGCAAGGTTTGTTGTCTGCAGATCGAATCTAAACCAATACGGGATAGCGGGGAGAATGTACCTGTCTGATAACGACGAGAATTTCCCCGATGCGCAGAGGTGGCTGTATGACATCGACGGCGATATCATTGTCCCGTGCAGGTGGCATGACGCAACAGCCAAAGCGGATGGATTGCTGTGGTCTTACCTGGCTGATATGGATGTTCACATGTGTCCGGAGTTTTATGTTTTGGCACTCAGTTTAGGCGCCGATCACCCGGGGCACGATCCGAAGATACCCATCGATCCCCAGTTCAGTTATAGCATGAACGCTTTTCTCGGCTTTCGCGGTTTCGGAAACGAAACAGGAATAGTAAGTAAATCCACCGAGGTCAGGAATTCGTCCAGGGTAATATTCTTTTCGGAGGAAAACTGCTGGACGATACCGGGTATCAGCACTATGCCTCTAAACAATAACATCTTATATACACGGGATGGTGACAATCCGTGGAACAGCATCGCGACTTACCACAAAACCAGGGGCAGTGACCTGGATTCGGGGGTTGCCAACATAGTTTTTGTTGACGGCTCCGTCGGAACGGGACTGGCCGAGGATAGTTACAAGCTTGCCTATCCTAAATGATAGACTGTTGCGCGTTTAATACATTTTCCCGGCCGGTTTCATACACACGATGAAATTCGATGATTGTTTTTCGAAATCAATTGATTTTTAAATCGTCACTCATTCTTCGTGTACTTGTGACTTAGGTATCATCGGTCTTCCCTCGTTTCCTTCTCCGCAGGTCCGCGTGCTACAAGCTAACTAATGGAGAGGGGGATTTGTCGCTGAGCTTCTCTTATATCTTTTGCTCTGAGAGTATCAAGAGATGCATCCGGCCTGTGTTTTTGGGCCCATGTTGTGAAGGCTTCGACGCATCGGTTTTTTATTGCTGCCTTAGTTTGCTCATCGACATCTTTAAAGAACGCATCAATCAAAGGTGCAAGTTGAAGCTTATCAGGCTCGGCAAGTGACCAAAGCGACTGAGGGATAACTTCGGGCTGAACATTTTCGACATTGTCCTGTTCCCTGAGCTTGTCCCGGCGTACCTTAAGCATAAGCGAAGCACCCTGATTCCAGCTAATCACAATAAAACCGAGCGGCAAAAGCAAAAGACCAAGCGGATTAAATTTTGCACTGAAATGCAAAACGAAACATTTCATCTATACTTCCTCT
>CAYVXS010000505.1:0-2919 GCA_964454885.1 uncultured Pirellulales bacterium | reverse complement strand
AATGCAGCTTTCTGTCGAACTCGGCCCCGGAATGATTGGAACCATTTATGACGGTATCCAGAGGCCTCTTGAAGCGATCCGTGAGATATCCGATATCTATATTAAGCGCGGAATCTCCGTACCTTCGTTGAACAAAGAAAAAAAATGGCACTTTGTCCCCACTGCGAAAGAAGGTCAACCGGTTTTTGGCGGCATAGTACTCGGAACCGTGCGGGAAACGGAAAACGTACTTCATAAAATTCTCGTTCCACCGACATATAAAGGTGTCATCGAATCGATAGTTTCCGAAGGTGACTATACCGTCGAGCATATTATTGGAGTGCTGCGGACCGAAGATTTGCAGCAAAAAAATCTCTTTCTCATGCATAGGTGGCCTATCAGGGTTCAGCGACCGACAAAACAACGTCTTGCTCTGGATATTCCACTTATCACAGGACAGCGTGTCATTGATACTCTCTTTCCCGTTGCCAAAGGTGGAACGGTGTGCATTCCCGGCGGATTCGGCACCGGAAAAACGATGACCCAGCAGGCAGTCGCAAAATGGTGTGACGCGGATTTAATCATATATATCGGCTGTGGTGAAAGAGGAAATGAAATTACAGATGTGCTGACCGAATTTCCGAAGCTGATTGATCCCAGAAGCGGGCGTTCGCTAATGGAACGGACGATACTGATTGCCAATACCTCCAACATGCCTGTTTCTGCACGGGAAGCGAGTATTTACACAGGAATCACAATGGCGGAATATTTCAGAGACCAGGGTTATCATGTAGCCGTCATGGCGGATTCAACATCGCGCTGGGCCGAAGCGCTTCGCGAATTGTCCGGGAGAATGGAAGAAATGCCGGCCGAAGAGGGTTTCCCAGCTTATCTCCCGACAAGAATAGCGGAATTTTATGAGCGTGCAGGTTCGATGGAGACATTAAACGGCGACGAAGGTTCCGTCACGGTCATAGGAGCCGTATCTCCTCCCGGCGGTGATTTTTCCGAGCCTGTAACACAACATACAAAAAGATTTATCCGCTGTTTCTGGGCGCTCGACCGGAACCTTGCAAATGCCCGGCACTACCCGGCCATCTCCTGGCTTGACAGTTACAGCGAATATCTCAGTGATATCGTATTGTGGTGGTCGGAGCAGGTTGGTATGGAATGGCACGCAGACCGGGCAGAAATAATGGAACTGCTTCATAAAGAAGTACGGCTCCAGCAGGTTGTCAAACTGGTCGGCCCTGATGCATTGCCTGATTCACAGCGTTTCATCCTGGAAGTATGCACGTTGTTTAAAAACGCATTTCTTCAGCAGAACGCCTACGATAAGATCGACACTTTCTCCGCCGTCCAGAAACAGGCGAAGATGCTTCACATTATTGTAACTTACTGGAGGCGCGGCTCAGAAGCGATAAAGAAGGGAGCAACATTGATAAAATTACGAAAGATGAAAGTATATCAGGATATAATTAAAATGAAATTTACAATACCTAACGAAGACCTTTCCGGTCTCGACAAAATCGAAACACGTTTGGAACGCTCGATGGACCAACTGGAGGCGTTACATGCCTGAGATAAAAAATAGAAATCTTTTATCCGGCCGCGAATATATCGGTGTCGATAAAATCGACGGCGCCCTCGTCTTTGTTAGCAAGACGCACCCCGTCGGATACAGAGAGCTTATTGAGTGTATAGACAGAAAAGGAAATCCACGACTGGGCATCGTCCTGGAATCATCGACGGATTTCGTTGTAGCACAGATTTTCGAAGGGACCTCCGGCCTGACTCTTCCCGAGACACGAATACGGTTCTCGGGAAAACCGCTGACAATCTCGGTTTCGAGATACATGCTGGGACGAGTTTTTAACGGCCTGGGACAGCCCATCGACGGAGGTCCCGTACAACGAAGTGACATCGAGTTGAATGTGAACGGGATGGCAATTAATCCGACGGCGCGCGAATATCCCCGGGATTTTATACAGACTGGCATTTCCGTGATCGACGGGATGAACACTCTGATCCGAGGTCAGAAACTCCCGATTTTCTCCGGCAACGGTCTGCCTCATAATGAGCTCGCCGCACAGATTGCCCGGCAGGCAAAAATCCGAGGAACAAACACGGAGTTCGCCGTGGTTTTCGCCGCTATGGGGGTCAAGCACGACGTTGCGCAGTTTTTCATTCGCTCATTTGAAAAAAGTGGCGTTCTCGAAAATGTAGCGTTGTTTCTTTCTCTTGCCGACGATCCCTCAATTGAACGGCTGATTACACCAAGAACAGCTCTGACTCTTGCCGAACATCTGGCATTCCATGAAGATATGCACGTACTGGTGATTTTGACCGACATGACCAACTACTGCGAGTCCCTACGCGAAATATCCACAATTCGGGGTGAAATACCGTCGCGCAAGGGATATCCGGGATATCTCTATTCAGACCTGGCGGAGCTATACGAACGCTCGGGAATGCTCAAGGGATATAAAGGTTCCATCACATTACTGCCGATACTGACCATGCCGAATGATGATATATCTCATCCCATACCCGATCTTTCCGGGTATATTACGGAAGGACAGATCGTGTTCGAGCGAGAGATGGACGGAAGAGGAATCTATCCCCCGGTGGCGGGCCTGCCGTCCCTTTCCCGTCTGATGAAGGATGGCATCGGAGAAGGCATGACCCGGGAGGACCACCCGCACCTGGCCAGCCAGCTCTTCGCCGCGTACAGCTACGTGAAGGATGTGCGCAACCTCGCGTCAGTCATCGGCGAGGAGGAATTGACGCCCCTCGACCATAATTACCTGGAATTCGGAAAGGCCTTCGAACAGAAGTTCGTGTCCCAGCGCAAGGATGAAAACCGCAGTATCGAACAGACGTTGGACCTCGGATGGGAAGTCCTGAGACTTCTGCCGGCGGATGAACTCCACCGGATCA
>CAYVXS010000504.1:0-2920 GCA_964454885.1 uncultured Pirellulales bacterium | reverse complement strand
GATTTCCCTGAAAGACTTGGAATTGGAAGTGAAAGTTTCCGAGGAGCTTCTCAAACAGGAAGCTATCGTGCCGTACGAGCTGCAGAAAGTACAGGCCCAGTATGATACTCTTGCAACGAAGATTTCAGAAAATGAACAATTGCTCACCCAGGCGAATACCGCTCTGGAACAAGCTATAAAAAGACGGGACGAATATTTTCAGCATGAGACTTACCATCCTTCGATTGAAGGGGCCCTTGATGTAGTCCGCAAAGCGATAAAGGTACAGGAGCGGCGGATGGATGAGGTATTGCTCCAGATCGAGGCATTGGACTTAAACCAGGCTATTGAGTTAAAGGCCCCGTTCGATGGTTTGGTCAGTCAGATTCTGCATAGCACTTCGGAGACCGTTTTGGCGGGCGAGTCGATTCTTACGTTGACCCAGGCAGGTCCGACCGAGATTATTGCCTATGCGAGCGAAGAGCAGGTGAACAATATCCGTGAAGGGATGGAAGTCGAGCTTATTAAGAGCAGCGAACCGGCGCGAATTATACGCTCCCGGGTCACTTATATAGGGCCGGTTGTGGAACGGTTGCCGATACGACTGTGGCGAAATCCGAATTTCCCGCAGTGGGGCCGGCCGTTTTTGATTGATGTTCCACCTGAAGTTGGGTTAGTGACGGGTGAGCTGGTCGGAATACGGAAACTGTGATCGCCGGATGAATAATGTGCAGATATTACACCAGACATATCGTTGTTTTGATAGTATGCAGCCTGATGGTTTTGTACTGCCTGGCGGGGTGTACACAGCATAATTACAAAAACGAGGCGGATGAGCAGGTCTATAAAATCATCGACCAGAAGTGGAGGGATGATTTCGGCGCAAAAGCGAACTACAAGGTAAGTGACACCGAGCCGTCATACAGTGATATTAAAATTGCTAAAGCGGTTCCCGTTTCGGGAGTCCTGACATTGTCGCAGGCCGTGGCAATGGCGACCGCTTATAATCGCGAATATCAAACCCAAAAAGAAGAGCTTTACATCAAAGCACTGGACCTGAGACTGACCCGGCATGATTTCGAGAAACAGTATTTCGGAGTAGTCACCGGCGGATATAACGCGGATCGTAACGATGAAGTAGTGGGAATCGAGGCTAATTTCGGTTTTAATCAGTTATTGGCTCAGGGAACTATCATCACTACAAAGGTGGCCCTGGCCTGGGCCGACGTGCTGACCGGCAATTTGAGAAGCGGTTTGACGTCGATCCTGAGTGCGACGGTGATGCAGCCTTTACTCCGTGGCAGCGAACGCAAAGTCGTTCTGGAAAATCTCACACAGGCCGAGAGGGACACATTGTATCAGGTCCGGGCGTTCAACCGGTTTCGGCAGACTTTTGTTGTCTCGGTGATTAGCCGGTACTATGGCATTCTGCTGTTATGGGATACCATGGAGAACACCCGGAAAAATTGTGATAACCTGGATTTGCTTATCAGCAAAGTCGAGATTTTGGCGAATGCCGGCCGTATCCCTAAGCTGGAACTGGAAAGAGTTCGCCAGGAGAAACTCATGGCCTATGACGAATATATCCAGGCCCGGAAACAATATCAGCAGGCTCTCGATGAATTTAAGATAACTTTGAGCTTGCCCACCAACGCGGAGTTTCAGTTGGATACGAAAGTTCTTGAAGCTTTGAAAAATTCGGAAATGAAAATGCCGGACTTCTCCGACTCCGAAGCTATCGATACGGCACTGCTTCGCCGTCTGGACCTGGTCAATGTCGCCGATTCCGTCACCGATGCCGAACGGAAAGTATATGTCGCCGCCGATAGTCTTCGTGCGGAATTAAATCTGGTTGGCAGTGCCGATGCTTCTTCGGAGAGCCGTGCCGACCGGTTGACACTAAATCAGACAAGTAAGGATTACAGCCTTGGCTTTGAACTTGACCTGCCTCTGGATCGTGTTCCCGAACAGAACGTTTATCGCAAGGCCCTTCTTACCCTGAACCAGCGGCAGCGGGATTATGAGCAGGCCGCCGATACGGTCAAGCTGGAAGTTCGCAATGCCTACAGAAATCTGACCGAAGCGGCTCAGCGTTATAGCGTACAAACCAAAGCTTCCGAATTGGCAGATAAACGATATAACAATACCTTTACACTTCTTCAATATGGCCGGACAAGCAGCCGCCGGGTGCTTAATGCCCTGGAGGACCAGCTCGATGCTCGAAATAATGCGACAGAGGCACTTGTGGCTTTTACCGTTGCGAGTTTGAATTTCTACAGCGATACCGGCGTGCTTTACGTTCGCCCGGACGGCATGTGGGAACGCTGATTTATTAATTAGACAAAGTAATTGCTCATATCCTAAACATTTCTCTTAATTCTTCTGTTCTATAAGCATCTACCAGTAAAAGTCTGTGCTGGTAATTCCACTGACATATACTTTTATCAATTCCTCTCTCACGTTTGCAATTTAATTCTTCGGATCACCAACACCGCTATAACAAGCAGTAAGCTAATTCCTGCTACATAAAACATATAGACACTTCGGCTGGAACTTGCTTGTACATTTTTTTTGTCACTATTCTCTGTAATTATCTGACCAGTTGAAGGCTCTTGTGGTTGTTCTTGTGGAAAAACTATTTTTTCTTCTTTATCTTCAGATTGCTCAATATTCGCTACGTCTTTTTGTTGCGAAACAACCTCCTGGACGAGAGGTTGCTGAATGACATCATAAACAGTCTCATCGTCAACCGGCGGTACTCCATAATCATAGGAAACATCTCCCATTCGTCTGTCTATAATCTTCGTGCCTACCGGCAGTCCCATACCCTCCCATGTAAATACATCATCTGATACCACAGATACAAAGTCGAAATCCTTAATTTCTATCTCCTCCTTATCTTTCAACGTACCATCCGGTCTGTACAATATTTGCTTGTATC
>CAYVXS010000503.1:0-2920 GCA_964454885.1 uncultured Pirellulales bacterium | reverse complement strand
CCACTCCAGACATCCGGGATTAAGGTCGCCCCCGACTGGAGCATAAAACCGAATGCAACCGAGGCTACACCTTCCATCGGCTCACCGAGAATTACCATCCCGTTATTTAAGATGTGTTGATCATATTGTTCAGGCATTACAAACTCTCAAAAATATACAGTATTTCAGGAATTGGGAAATTCACTTCAACAAGTAAAACCGAATTTTAACAATAAACAAGAATACTGCAACTGTGAAGTTCAGATATGTTCTTTAAGTTTAATAAAAAAAGCTGTCGGAGCAGGTTCTCGCGACAGCTTGACGGATTTTTATATGGATGAGACAGCGAATCAATCAATATCACGCGGCAGGCCGTACGGGCCATGAACCACGCAGGTAGATTTACCGCCGAGTTCCCGGAACTGTATAATCATCTTTTGTTCTACCTGTTTGCCGTTTTGTAATTGTAATATGGCTGGAACGGCCGCAACCGTACCGAGCTTGGAGTGACCGGTCTTTTGTATCTTATCGATTTTGACAATCTTTGCAATGCGTTCATCATCGCCCGGCTTAAAAACAATATCCCGCAGGAATTCATCGTTCCAGTTCCGGCACAGGGGGGCAATATTTTTAAGCTGGTCAATATCCTGGTCAATGACCGCCTGGTACATTATACGTACGGTTTTTTCAGCGGCTTGTTGTTGTGAGAGTCCCTCGACTGAAATCCCGTCTCGCGGATTACTCAGCGCACTGATGTTTTCATCGGGGATTGTCAAAGGTTTCTCTATGTATGTCGGATTGCCCTGGATATTGACTTCGAAGAAACTATCAGGAAGCACTTCATAATAAGTAATCTTACAAGCCTCGAACGCAGGTGGACCGCTGCGGTCCAGGTTTTGCCAATGCTTAAAAGCCACCGGTAGCTTACTTTCGAGATCAAAGTCCATTATCCAGGATTGAGGACCATTCGAATCTATCATACTGCATAACATCGTGACACGTGCCCTGCCGGTGGCGGGATCTTTGCCGCGAATTATCTCGGTATTGTCGGTTTTGCTGAACATTTCCAGTAAATCAGGTCCGAACCATTGAGATAAACCAAGAGTAATCGCGTTTTCGAAGTAAACCTTATTCTGACCGGGTTCATAGTGGTAAGTAGAACCATCCTTGGTCCATGTGATTGCACCCTGGCTACCGCGGACGACTGTGTCTGTAGAATAAGAGCCGGATTCATTGGAACGCATCCATATTTCCGCCGTACCGCCCGGATATACACCGACGACATATACGGCCTTCAAGTCCTTGAGGGCCTCGATAGTATCGGAAAGTGCCCACGCCGGTGTGTTAAATTTGTCGATAACAAGGAATGATAACACGACAGCGATTATAATAAACGTCGCAGCTATTTTACTGATATTGTTTTTCATGATTATTCTCCATATATTCGGCCGGTTAACAGCCGGTTGTGCATTTTGTGATTGATCCATTGTATTGAGGATCTCATCGAGCACCTGTTTATCTTTTTGGTTGTTTGTGTTGACAGGCACGTTTTTTAGTAAATCTTTTATTTCTTCTGCAGGCCTCATTTCTTCACCTCACTGTTTAACAATGACCGCAGTTTTTCAAGTCCGTAGCGGTACCGGCTCTGGACTGTGTTGATTGAAACGTTCAGGGATTTGGCTATGGCCCTGAATTTCATTTCGCCCTGCACGTGCAGGATTACGGCTTCACGCTGGTCGTACGGAAGCTGTGCCAGTGCGAAGTTCAGTTTGTCCAGCTCTTCGTTGCGGATAATCCAGCCTTCGGGGAGGTCAGAACCTTTTGCCGAAGGATTCTTTTCTTCGAGACTCGCTGTTTGCCGTATTCGTGCGGATCGGTTACTGTTACGAATCCGGTTCGCCACACATGTTGCCAGATACCCTTTGAGATTACCGCCGAGTTTTAGCTGCCCGGGCGATTGAGCTAACGAGACGAAAACATCGTGCACAGCGTCCTCGGCAATGCCGGTCTGATTCGACAAACCGCCGGCCATTCTAAGCAGATTATTCTTATACTTTTCATAGATGCGTGCCAGTGCGGCCTTCTCGCCCAGCTTGAATTTCCAGATAAGCAGCTTATCTTCTATCATTGGCATCTCACATTGCAACAAAAGATACGATTAATCGTCATTTATAATACAATTTTATCCCTAATTTTAGTCTAAATATATTCATATTTTTGGTTATAATATCGCTGTATTACTCGAAAAGACCAATAGAAAGGACAAAAATGAAACGAAACGCATTTAAGATGAAGCTTTCAAGCGGCGATGTGGCCGAATACAAAAAAAGACACGATCAAATCTGGCCGGAGCTGGTCGAGACACTAAGGAAGGCCGGAATAAGCGATTATTCCATCTATTACGATGAGGAAACCCGGACACTTTTTGCCTTCCAGAAACTCACCGATGATAACACCGCCGACGACCTGCCGAAAAATCCCGTCGTGCGTCAATGGTGGGACTATATGAATGACGGCATAATGGAATACGATGAAAAGGACGAACCCGTTTCCATCCCGTTACAAGAAGTCTTCCACATGGATTAATAAAAAGAACGCCGCCGAACCAATCAATCCGACAGCGTTCTTTTATTGCAAAGTTATACTTCAATTTAATCCACAACACCTTTTTCCTTGGAACCGATGATAAAGCAGAAGGTCTTGCCTTCCATCTCGTAGAACTTTATCATGGCATTCTGGACTTCATTCTGTCCCGTCTGACTTCGTACCTCGACAGAGACATACCACAGATTGCCTTCCTGATATGGCTCGCCAGTGATTACGACCTCTTTAACCCACTGGCCGTTTTCTTTCATCTTTTCGATTTGTTCCCATATCGGAGGCGGATATAGCCGGAAAAAAAGGTCCAGACTGCAAAGAGTATCAATATCCAGGTCAACCA
>CAYVXS010000502.1:2550-2926 GCA_964454885.1 uncultured Pirellulales bacterium | reverse complement strand
GGTTAAGGAGCTTATTTTGCAGACGTGCTGTTATCCTGCCGAAACCGAGCTGCGTACAGCCCCACAGGAACCATCCCCCCCAAATAAAGGCGCGGTCTCGTAATTTGGTTGGTTTAGGATGACCGCATATCAGTGCCTGATGCAGTATTTTTTTTGCCTCTGTCACGCGGTGGTCAACAAAGTAATTTCGGGCCATTCGCAGAAGATCGATACTGCGAAAAACGTTCAGGGCTTGAAAAACCATAGGGGAAATCTTCTGGCCTATGTCGGTTGTAGCCAGGAAGTGGTCGTAAACTTTAAAAATCGGCAAAGGTCGGTGATGATAAATGGAGCGTCCGCGATAACTGTCCTGATTGGTGCTAATGCGCCTGGAGAA
>CAYVXS010000502.1:1788-2540 GCA_964454885.1 uncultured Pirellulales bacterium | reverse complement strand
TTTTCCTGTATTATGCCGATAGGCCCTTCCTGGGCCAATCGGAACCATTGGTCATAATCGGATGCCTGTTCGAATTCCGCCCGTACGCCCCCGATTTTTTTATAAACAGAACGGCGTACCATTATAGTCGGGCACATAATAAAACCGCCGTATAATAAAGTAGATTCGAAGAGTGTCGGGAAATCAAATAATTCGAGATGGCGCACGGGTTTCGGTAGGGGGCGCGGCGGGCCGTAGCAAGGTTCACTATTTTCGTTAATAATACCGCCGAGTGTAAATACAGCGCTGGCCTGCAGATATTTTAACAGGAATGCCGCTTCTTTGGATATGATATCCGGTTTATAAACGTCGTCTGCATGGAAGAAACACACTAACTCGCTTTTACCACAATCCAATAAACTGTTAACATGGGCACAGGATGAAAGAGAAATAGAGAGGATATCCTGGTTGGGATCCGGTGCGGGTACCGGACAGGTAATAAGACTTATGCGAGGATCGGAATAACTTTTCACTATATTTGCAGTGTTGTCGGTGGAGTGATTATCCGAGACGATAATTTCAAATTCAGCGTTTCTCTGGGCCAGCAGGGAATCAAGGGTTTCTCTAATTGTCTCAGCGGCGTTATATGCTGGTACGATAATTGTTACGAAAAATGGATTTCTTGTCATTAGTTTTTAATATAACTGGATACTATATTTATTACGGAAGCAACAAAACCTGGGTATAAAAAATGGTTCAGATCTATTTTGAGA
>CAYVXS010000502.1:0-1778 GCA_964454885.1 uncultured Pirellulales bacterium | reverse complement strand
GGATTAATAGGCCCATTTAAATCTATATCTTCGTGTGATTATAAAAGCTGAAATAGATCCCCAAAAAAGGGTCCAGGAAACATAATCCCCCGTGGAAAAATTATTATGGCAGTGCATCATAGTAGAAAATATTATCGTAAGGCAAATAGCGGCGGCCGGGTCATAAAATTTCAAGCTTGACATCCAGCTTGCACCCAAAAGCCATCCTAAGAAGTATAAAAAGACAATGGAGCCGGTAAATGTAAAATCTGATGCTATCCAGGGGTACATGGTAATCCAGAGAGATTTAGGAAAACCATCTTCTTTCTGGAGTCGATAAAAGTAAGAAAGGTTATATATATCATCATCTTTAAGGAATCTCGACATATTCCGCAATACGACTGTCGAGCTGCCCATACCCCATCCCACACCCTTAAACGGTTTTTCAAGGCACCTGGCTAATCCGTCATAACCATGCCCAAGGTAATAGGTGGCGGATATGACACCCGGACCTAACCAGTCGGGTAAAATAGAAAGAAAAGGATGTTCTCTTTTTATCGTCTTTGAATACTCAGGTACAGTCAATAATTGCCTGACATATCCGGAGGTGGTAGTTCTATTTCGCGATACTCTGACTTTTGTACAATATGAAAGAAATAGAAGCATCAGTATGCAGGTTAAAATTGCAAACTTCCTGAGGTACATTTTGATTCGCATAGAGATAATAGCAGATAATATCCCTATAAAAAAGATAGTAAAAATAGAATAAATACCGCTGCGACTGCCGCCTCTAACACCTTCCGATATGTAAAATAATACCAATAATATTAATAATAGTTTTTTTCGCTTGCTGATGTTATTCCAATAGGTGGTGGAAATCGACACATAAGGGATAATCGAAATCGATAATATGAAAAAAAAGTGATTCTTCAGTCCTCCCTGACTCTGTATCCAGTTTCTTCTGGCGTAGTTCAAATCCGAGAAAGATGAAGAAAATGATACTCCGCTGCGTAATAAATTCAGAAACGAGAAAAAGAGAAAAAGCGTAACACCAATTGTGACTATTCCGATTAGCTGGTTTTTTTTAAATAAATTCAGCGGTTCTTGTTTTACCATCGGGCTTCTGGTACCCCGGCGGTAGCCAAATATAAAAAATACATGTACAAGAAATAGGTAAAGATACAGGATAAGCTTGGATATACCTGTAACATTATATGTGAAAAAAAATACGCCATATTCGTAACAGGCTATGGTTAAAAGCGAAAAAGCCACCCATATAAAAAGTGGTAAATTCCGCTTAAAAACACTTAGCTGTATATCTTTTGTAAATGTTTGATTTGTCAGTAATTGGTTATCAATTTGCATCGAGAAATTATGTGTTTATGAAAATTCGAGTATTAAAAAACATTTATGAGCTGCGCAATACATCGAACATTGATTGCAGTCTTGTTTCCCATGTATGTTCATGCAGTGACCGTTGCCATGCAGCGTTTCTGATGGCCTGGCACTCATCGGGATTCTGAATGGCCCAGATAATTAATTCCTCACATTCTTCGTAAGAGCTGTAACAAAGAATCTCTTTGCCTATATTAAAAAAATCACATAGTTCCGGATTGTATGATGTTAAATATAAAGAGCCACACATAGGTACTTCAAAATCTCTGCCTTTTAAATGCTTTACCTCAGCCATATGACCGACTCCGCCAAAACCGAGAACCACTTTGGCCCTGTTGAAAAGTCTTACCATCTCATCGGATGACACTAAGCCGTTGGGCCAGCCATAACCATAACATTCGATA
>CAYVXS010000501.1:0-2927 GCA_964454885.1 uncultured Pirellulales bacterium | reverse complement strand
GGAGCCAGCCTTCCGGTGGATTAATCATGACCAGAGATCCGATACCGACAAGCGCAGCAAATAAAATTCCATAGAGCTTAAATACCGCGCTGACATCCCAACCTGCGCCGAAAAGCCCCGTCCATCCGGGAGTAAGATCATACGGACCAAATTTGAATCCCTGGGTTAGTTTTACCCAAATCAGAGCGCCGAAACCAAAACCAGCCACGGCAAGACCCATAATGAGACCTTTTTTATCGGGAAACCATTTCGCCAGAGCGGCAATGGGACAAACATAAGCAAGCCCGATACCCGCACCGCCGAGCAGGCCTACTCCAATAAGGACTCCCCAGAAATTCGTACCCATGAACCCTGCGAGCAGGTATCCGATACCAAGTATAATACCTCCGGTAAGGGCTACGATTCTCGGGCCGGACTTTTTCTGCCATTTCCCGGCGACAAGGGCCATAACGATAGCGAACGAAACAAGACCGACCGAGAACGGCCACTGCGTCTTATCGGTTGCGAAGTTGTACGGTGCTTCCTTGAGTTTTGTTGTAAATGCCGACCATGCGTAGATCGCACCGAGGCACAATTGGATCAGGATTCCCCCAACCACCACCAGCCACCGATTCATTACTTTTTGCTCGGACATATATAAATCCTTTCCATGAAAAAATAGGAATAGGATTAGGAAGAGGAAGAGAATTTTTATTACTATCCCTAACCCTATCCCTATTCCTATTCCTTTTTTCAGCGTCTATATTTTCTCAAACTTACAGCTTTTTATATGCCTCGACCTTTGACAAGCTCTTCGACCACATGCGGATCGGCAAGTGTGGTGATGTCACCCAGATTGCCCGTATCTTTCTCGGCGATTTTACGCAGGATTCGCCGCATAATTTTACCGGAGCGGGTCTTCGGCAGTGCCGGGGCGAATTGAATCGCTTCCGGTGCCGCGATGGGACCAATCTCCTTACGCACGTGCATAATAAGCTCCTTCTTAAGCTCTTCGCTTTCCTCTATCCCGCCGACGAGAGTCACAAAGGCATAGAGACCCTGGCCTTTAATCTCGTGCGGTATAGGTGTAACGGCGGCTTCGGCGACCTTATCGTGACTTACGAGGGCGCTTTCCACTTCCGCCGTTCCGATGCGGTGGCCGGAGACATTCACGACGTCGTCGATTCTGCCCATGAGCCAGTAATCGCCGTCCTTATCAACGCGACAGCCGTCGCCGGCGAAATAAATATTGTCGTACATAGTGAAGTACGTATCGATGAATCTGTCGTGGTCGCCCCACATGGTACGCATCATGCCGGGCCACGGTTTGCGGATACAGAGCTTCCCGCCTTCGTTCGGGTCGCATTGAGTTCCGTCGTCGCGCAACACTACCGGATCGACACCGAAGAAGGGCCGGCATGCACTGCCGGGTTTTAACGTATGTGCGCCGGGCAGAGGGGTAATTAATATACCACCGGTTTCCGTCTGCCACCATGTATCGACAATCGGGCAGCGGTTTCGGCCGATTTTCTCGTAATACCATATCCAGGCCTCGGGATTGATTGGCTCACCGACCGTACCGAGGACTCTCATCGTATCCAGCTTGTATTTAGCGGGCCATTCCTCGCCGAGACGCATTAGTGCCCTGATAGCCGTCGGAGCCGTGTAGAAAACAGTAACGCCGAATTTATCGCAGATATGCCAGAATCGGCCGGCGTCGGGATATGTAGGGACTCCTTCGAACATTACCGAAGTCGCGCCGTTTGCCAGAGGGCCGTAAACGATGTAACTGTGTCCGGTTACCCAGCCGATGTCGGCGGTGCACCAGTAAATATCATCATCGTGAATATTAAAGATGACTTTATGAGTAAACGTACAATGAACGAGGTACCCGGCCGTGGTATGAACGACGCCTTTGGGTTTTCCCGTCGAGCCGGAAGTGTAGAGAATAAACAGCGGATCTTCTGCATCCATAGGCTCGGCGTCACATTTTTCGGCTGCTTTTGCCATTTCATCGTGATACCATACGTCCCTGCCGTCCTTCATCTTACATGGCTCGTCATTGACTTTTATGACTACGACGGTTTCTATCGTGGGGGTTTTTTCCAGTGCGACGTCGGCGATATCCTTGAGCTTGATATGCTTTCCGGCACGCAGCGAAACGTTCGATGTGATAAGCATCTTGCAGTCGGAATCGTTGATACGGTCCATAATGGCGTCCGAGCTGAATCCGCCGAAGATTACCGAATGAATCGCACCGATACGAGCACATGCGAGCATGGCTACCGGCAGTTCGAGAACCATTGGCATATAAATAGCGATGCGGTCTCCTTTTTTGACACCTTTCGACTTCAGGACATTTGCGAATTTGCATACTTCCTTATGAAGCTGCTCGTAAGTATATTTCTTTACGGCGTCTTCCGCTTCGCCCTGCCAGAGCAGCGCGACTTTCTTCGCTATCGGCGTGCCGAGATGACGGTCAAGACAGTTATACGATACATTCATCTTGCCGTCGGCAAACCATGTGTGCTCGATCTTTCGATTCTTCGTATCCCACGTATATTCCAGGGCCACGCTCGGCTCTTTGAACCAATGCAGGTTCTTTGCTTCTTCCAGCCAGAAGCTGTCCGGTTCGTTAACGGACGCCTCCCACATCTTTTGGTACTGCTCGATACTGTTAACGTACGCGTTAGATTGTACAGCTTTTGGGGGTGGAAAGGTGCGATCTTCGGTCATTAGAGAATCGATGCCCTTTTTTTGTTCCATAACGTTCTCCTTGTAGATTAATCGTCAAATTATTTCGAATTTTGTTCTATTTATGCCCTACAGCCGGTTATATGGGTGCTGCCAGAACCATAAATATCAGGTTCTGAGTAATTTCATGCCCCTTCTGACATAAATACGTTGGACAGGTAGTTTTATACAAGGAATCCGAAAAAGTCAACCGA
>CAYVXS010000500.1:0-2935 GCA_964454885.1 uncultured Pirellulales bacterium | reverse complement strand
GACATTTTTCGGCGAATATCGCGATTTTTCGTTGTATTAAGGCGGTTTTTGGGTAAAATACGAGAAGAATTGAATAATGAATATCGAATAATAAATAACGAATACAGAATGGGGGAAAGCAAAGATAAAATAACACGTAAATTCCATATTTAGCCCGTCATTTTATTGGCGGGTTCAAAAAGAGCCGATTCGACAGATGTAGAGCTGTCTCTACAAATCGACCCTTTTTGAAAAAACACTCGGCACCTTAAGACTACGCCGTGGTAAAAAGCCAATCATAACAGCAGAACACAGAACGCAGAATACAAGAGTCAGAAGAAAAAATTGAAAACAAAGCCAATGTTAAAATAGGCAATTTGACGTAAGCTCTTTGAAATAAGAAGATTATGAGAAATCCGGCGGTTTTTGGGCATCTGACAAGCGAAAAAACAAACCCAATTTGCCAGCTAATGGCTGGAAATTCGAAGCACTAAGCTCTAAATCCGAAAGTTGTGGATTTTAAGGAAAAATACACGGCTCTGTACAACTTCACTGGGATTAAAAACTTATCCGTATGTTTCTATTTGGCTTTGACGTCATAGACCATGAGCACATCGGCATGGCGCAGATAGAGCCTGCCATCGGAGATAACAGGATGAGCCCAGCCCGCGCCGGCCATACCATCCCTTTGCGGCATTTTGAAGGTGCTCTTGAGGTTGTATTTCTGCGGATTTGCCTCAATCAGAGCCACCACATCATCCTCATAGCGGAAGATCAAATTCCCATCGGCGTATATAACTGCCGCCGAACCGCCGCCGGGCTGCTTGGCGTGCCACATCACTTTGCCGGTACGCATATCAAGACAGGTAGGCTCGCCTTTATTGTGGTTAATCCCGCCGTATATGTACTCGCCGACTTTAACGAATCCGCCGTGAGTATTTTGAAAGGATTTGGCATCCACAAAATAAACTTCCTCAACATTGACTCCGTTTTCCGCGGGTACCAGCTTGAGCAGTGCCGCACCAGTGTTGTAACCGGTCGAGCAGAATATATAATCTCCATCGACAACAGGAGTAGGAATATTGGCAACGCGGTTTGCAATCTTGTTGTATCCCCAGAGGAATTTGCCGTCGGTGGAAACGCCGATGAGTCCCTCGTTGGTCAACTGGACGTACTGTTTGACACCGGCCCCATGGCTGATAACAATAGAAGAATATCCCGCCTCTTCCTTGCCATTCGGCCCTATATCGGGCATCGAGCAGCTCCAGAGAACGTCACCGGTATTTTTGTTCAATGCCACCATCACGGCTTTGTGTCCGCCGGGAGTGCATATAACCTTGTCACCATCGACAAGCGGGGTCTCGCTGAACTTCCAGGTCGGATTGTCTCCGCCGCCAAGGTCCTTTTGGAAATTCTTTCTCCACAGGATATTACCCGTCTCGGTGTTCAGAGAAACAATATCTCCAGAAGTATCGACGGCAAAGATCAGATTACCATCGACGGTCGGCGTACAACGGGGACCGTCATCGTGCGGCGGACCGATCATTTTGGCCCACAGCTTCTTGTGAGTATCGAGGTCAACGGCAATAACATGCTGGACTTTTTTAGAGTCGATTTCGATGTCACCCATGGTATAGAGTCTATTGCCGACTATAACGACGCTGGAATACCCGGTTCCAAGGCCGTTCATTTCCCACAACAGTTTCGGGCCGCCATCCGGCCAGCTTTGAAGCAGGCCCGTCTCGGAACAAACACCGTCGCGATTAGGCCCGCGAAACTGCGGCCAATCAGCGGCATTTGATATGCCCGAACAAAACAAGGTTAATGTAAATAAGAAAAACCAACTTTGAATTTTTGACATGTTCATTATCCTCAATTCACATACGAAAAATTATACCGATATATTGTTGAAACATCGTTCAGCTTTTGCCGCTTACATCGACGCAAACCAGCTTTCCAGCGGCATTCCGGGCATAGATTCTGCCGTTCGCCAGAACCGGCACCGTCCAGCATTTGCCCGAGAGAATCTGTGCCGAAGAGATTTCCTTATACTTGTCCGGCGAAGCCTCGGCGATCACCAGTTTACCGGCCTCGCTGAGAATAATCAGTTTGCCGTCGGCGAGCATGAGCGAACCGGTCCCCATTCCGCCCTGGGACCATTTGACCCGACCGGATTGATATTCCATACACGTCAGTTTGCCACTGCCTCCTACCTGGCCGCTGAAACCATACAAATATCCGTCCCGGAGGACGGAGCTATTTACCTGATTGCACATATTTTTGTTCTGCCAGAGTTTAGTAACATTATTTCCGCTGATCTTCAGGAGTGCACAACCGTGATTGTATCCGGACGAGATGAACATCGTCTCGCCGGAAATAATCGGATCCGCCGCGTTGATATCATAGCTCGTTCTCCAGGGGAAACGCCAGAGTACCGCGCCCGTGGCCGGATTCAAAGCAACAATTTCTTTGGAGACCATCAAGGCAACATAAGTTTGTCCCCCGATAGTGAAAGGGACCCCGGTGGCGTATCCCGAGACGTCTTTATCGCTTTGCCAGGCGATACTGCCGTCGGCTTTATTGAGGGCCACACCACTCGTACCGGCATTGAGAATCACAAGCTCTCCCATAACAAGAGGCGAGCCGGAGAAGTGCCAGGTCGGAGGTTTGTAACCAAATTCTTTTTTGAGATTCTTATGCCAGACGATGTCACCGCTTGCCGTTTTGAAACGCAGAACGTCACCATCCTTGCTGAATGTATAAATTGCGTCACCATCGACCGTCGGCGTGGCGCACGGCCCTCCTTCGTGATTTTTATTCAACAACGGGCATGGGTAGGATTTCTTCCATACTTCATTACCCGTTGCGGCATCAAAACAGTAGAGAATGTCCTGATCATCAATGTTGCCCATTGTATATGCTTTGCCGTCGCTTACCGTTATCGAGGCAAATCCCG
>CAYVXS010000499.1:0-2945 GCA_964454885.1 uncultured Pirellulales bacterium | reverse complement strand
ACCGAACCGATTAACTATCCAAATCCAGCCGGAAGAAGGTATCAGTTTGCGATTCCAGGCCAAAAAACCCGGTGAAATGATGGAGTTGAGTCCGGTAGATATGCGGTTTCTTTATGGAGAGACATTCCACCGAAAGCCACCGGAAGCATACGAGACACTATTACTCGATGTAATGCTCGGCGATAGTACACAGTTTATGCGAGCCGATCAACTCGAACTGGCATGGCAGGCAATTACTCCGATTCTTAATTTCTGGAAGTCTTCCGAGCCTACAGATTTCCCGAATTATGATGCCGGCTCTATGGGCCCCGAATCAGGCGAAGTTATTATTGCCCAGGACGGACGAGTATGGCATATTTCCGAAGAGACTTACAATAACGAAACCGAAGGGAAAAAAGATAAATAATAATTGTTTAATAAACTTCTGTTTTGATATGATTTGTGCTTAAATCGGATATGTACCACGGAAATATATAATCTTATTTAGAGACGAAAATGGATGCAAGTTTCTTATCCAGATTACAGTTCGGAATAACTATAGGTGTGCACTTCATATTCGTGACACTGAGCCTTGGAATGGTATGGCTTTTATTCGCGATAGAAACTTTAGCATGGAGAACAAAGGACTCAGCATGGGAAAAAGCCGGTAGATTCTTCGGGAAAATCTTTGTCATTACCTTCGTCTTCGGTGTCGTTACGGGAATAGTGATGGAATTCCAGTTCGGAACCAATTGGGCGGCTTTTTCTGATTTTGCAGGTGATATATTCGGCACGCCGCTTGCGGCCGAAGGTATGTTTAGTTTCTTCCTCGAATCGGTCTTCATTGGTGTCTATATTTTCGGAAGAAATAAAGTTTCCCGAGGGATTCACTGGTTTTCGATTCTGATGGTAACATTGGGTGCGACTTTTTCCGCATTTTGGATTTTAGTTGCCAATTCATGGATGAATACACCGGACGGTTACATAATAGAAAACGGGCGAATTATCCTGAATGATTTCGGCAATGCGGTATTCACTAAATCGCTCTGGCCGAGATTCTTTCACACTCTTGACGGAGTATGTATAGCCGGGGCAATGTTTGTGGCAGGCGTCTCGTCTTATTTTTATTTAAAAAACAAAGAAACCACACTCGCCAAAAAAACATTGAAACTGGCAATCGTATTTGGATTTATCGCTTCGCTACTGGAATTGTATCCGTTCGGTGATATGAGCGCACGCCAGGTCGCTGCAAACCAGCCGACAAAATTTGCAGTAATAGAATCTGTCGAGAAAACACAGAAATGTGCTCCTCTGGTCTTATTTGGTATCCCCGTCGAAAATCCGCCCCATTTAATTATGGATATTCGCATCCCTTATATTCTAAGCTGGCTGACATCCAGGGACATCAACGCAGAGATCAAAGGCATGGATCAGTACGAGGCCGATGAACTGCCGCCCTTCACACTTACATTTACGTCATTTCATTTAATGGTTGCTTTGGGATTATTCTTCATCGCACTCAACGGCGTAGGGACAATCTTATTGATTAAAAATTGGATTTTTAAGGCAAGACGATTTTTACTGCTTTTGGTAATAAGCATCCCCCTGCCTGTAATTGCATGTCAACTCGGCTGGATTACTACCGAAGTGGGCAGGCAGCCCTGGTCGGTTTACAACGTTTTAAGAACCGCCGAGGCAGCCTCAATTAATGTCAGCTCCGGCGAAGTGCTCGTCTCAATAATTTTATTCGGCATTCTGTATCTAATAATAACTTTGTTTTATCTGTACTTAATCGTTACAGAAATAAGACGAGGCCCGCTTCCAATAGAAGAAAAACAGGAATACTAATGGACCTGAACACATTATGGTTTTTAATAACAGGCATTGTTTTGGCCGTATACATTATTCTGGACGGCTACGATCTGGGCATCGGTATTTTATCTCTTTTCACTCCCCTGGATAAACATCAACACAGGGGACAATTAATTCGAATCATAGGCCCTCACTGGAACGGCAACGAAGTTTGGCTGCTTGTATTCGGCGGAATGCTTTTTGCGATATTTCCAAAAGTATATGCAACACTCCTAAGCGGTTTATATTTGCCTTTCATTGCCCTGCTGATTGTTTTCATAATAAGAGGGATTTCAATACCTTTACGCAATCGATATGACACGCCGTATTGGCGCAACTTCTGGGACTTATGCTTCGGGATATCCAGTCTTATAATAGCATTTTTCCTGGGTGTTGTTGCGGCCAATCTTATCATGGGAATTCCCATAAATGAAAACGGGGCCATGAAGCTTAATCTTTCAAGACTGGTAAATCCGTTTAATTTGTGGATGGGCGCTTTTTCCGTTATGCTACTGTGTATGCACGGAGCAATTTATGCATGCCGGAAAAGCTCGATGGACATGAAATCATTTTGCAAAAAAGCAGGTATAAGGAGCTGGCTTCTAATGCTGATTTTTGCCATCCCCGAGGAAATTATAGTATTACGAAATGATCCTTCCAATATTTCACAAAATCACTTCATTGTGCTTTTGTTTTTGTTACTACTACTCATTGCCTCCATAACCTATATCCCATGGGGATTAAGGACCGACAGATTTAATAAAGCATTTATTGCTTCAGCGTTGACAATAGCGCGTTTTCTGGCCTTATTCTACTTATACTTTTATCCCGATCTGCTTCGAAGCACCGAATCTGTTAATAATCTCACAATTTATAATGCCTCCGCAAGCAACCACGCGATGATTGTAATGTTAATTCTGACAATAATTGCTATGCCGATTGTTATCAGCTATACAATTTACTCACATCTTGCTTTAAATAATTAGCATCCGCACTCATCTCTTAAATTTTGGAATTACCCTTCCCCCAATAAAGCCTGCCGATTCACTAATCAGGCCATAAACACGCCCGACAGGATTCGAACCTGTGACCTACGGATTAGAAATCCGTTGCTC